>CAZDEX010000160.1:0-5212 GCA_964504405.1 uncultured Gaiellales bacterium
TGTCGCTGAACGTGAAGTAGTCGTTGCCCCAGTCCATCCACTGGCCGAGGCGCTGGGACCCCTGTTTCAGCTCGGTTGACGAACGGACGACGACCTCGCGGCAGCGCTGCGCGAACGCCTCGAGGCCGTACTCCTCGATCTCGCGCTTCGAGTTGAGCCCCAGTTCTCTCTCCACCCCTACCTCGATCCACAGCCCCTGGCAGTCGAAGCCGTTCTGGTAGCGCTGGTCGAACCCGCGAAGCGCCTTGTAGCGCTGGAACACGTCCTTCAGCGTCCGCCCCCAGGCGGTGTGGACGGCGAGCGGCTTGTTCGCCGTGACCGGCCCGTCGATGAACGACCACTTGGGGCCGTCCCCGTTCTGCGCGCGGAGCCGCTCGAAGGTCCGCTCCCGCTCCCAGACGTCCAGGATCTCCAGCTCCAGAGCGGGATGGTCCGGTTTGTCCGGTAGCGGATTGAACATGCGTGCGATCGTAGCGAGACGGGAACAAGGGTTCCCTCGCGCACGTTGCAGTATCCGTAAGCCGAATTCGAAAGGAACGAATGTCCACGACAGCAACGACCGACACGTTCGACACCGAGGTCCTGAAGGCCGACGGCAAGGTGCTCGTCGACTTCTGGGCGGAGTGGTGCGGCCCGTGCCACGCCGTCTCGCCGGTGCTCGACCGCATTGCCGAGGAGCACGACGTGAAGCTCGTCAAGGTGAACATCGACGAGCAGCAGGATCTGGCGCAGCGCTACGGCGTCGCCTCGATCCCGTTCATGGTGCTCTTCGAGAACGGCGAGCCGCAGGCACAGGCGATCGGCGCCATGCCGAAGGGCTCGCTCGAGAAGGCTCTTGGACTGGCTGGAGAGGCGTAAGCCTCTTCAGCCTTCAGCCTTCTCCACGCGCATCCCGAAGCGGAAGACGATCGAGCCGCCGAGCCAGCCTCCGCAGGTCAGGACCGCGAATCCGACGAGCGTGAGCACGAACGGGCCGACCGAGAGGTCGCCGCTTACGTAGCAGGAGTGCCCGAAGGCCGCGGCGAGGAGGAAGAAGACCGTCGCGGTTACCATCGCCGTGAGGTGCAGCGTCGCCGTGCGCCACAGCGGCGTTCCTCGCGTGATCAGGAGCCAGTCCGCGAGCCCGGTCAGCGCGGTCGGGACGGTGACGCAGAGGCCGACGACGAGCGCGAGCCACCATCCCTGCATGAAGGCATGGTCTGCGACGCCGAGCTTGTTCAGCACCGCGGCCCCGGTCGCGAACGTGTAGATGCCGATCGTCGCGTCGGTCAGCGGCGGGTGCAGCGGATGGCCCGGCAGACCGCGGATGAGATAGCTCGGCTTGAACTCCGCCACGTCTGCGGAGTATCCGGCCGCTCTCGAGCGAAAACGCTCTGGGAGCTGGGCTCGTCTAAGAGCTGGGCTCGTCGAGGAAGCTCAGGAAGGCGAGGTGCTTGGCGAGGTAGTGCTCGATCGCCTGGACGCCGCCGTCCGCCCACTCCTCGACCCATGCCTCGGAGAGGTCGTCCTCGATGCGATGAAGGATGCCGCGGGGTTCCACATCCCGATAATCGACCCTGCGCCGGGCGTTCGCATGAGCCGAACGGCCCATCTTCGCGCGTGGAAAAGCCCAGATTGCGGCAGAGTGCGCGGATCGCCGGGTTCCTGATCGTCAATCCCCGCTCGGGCGGGGCGAAGCACACCGACGCGCTCGTCGAGCAGGCGCGGGCGCGCGACGTCCGCGTGCACCTGCTGCAGAAGGAGGACGACCCCGCCGAGCTGGCCCGCGCGGCGGAGGCCGACGCGCTCGGCGTCGCGGGGGGCGACGGATCGCTGGCCGCCGTGGCGGAGGTCGCGATCGAGCGCGACGTGCCCTTCGTCTGCATCCCCTTCGGGACACGCAACCACTTCGCGCGCGACATCGGGCTCGACCGGGACGACCCGCTCGGCGCGCTCGACGCGTTCGCCGGCGGGGAGGAGCGGCGCATCGACGTCGGGCGCGCGAATGGACGACTCTTCCTGAACAACGTGTCGCTCGGCCTGTACGCGCAGCTCGTGCACCGCCGCGAGTCGCACCGCCGCCGGAGCAACGCCTTCGCACGCCTCCGCGCATTCGGGATCCTGGTCACCCATCGCCGGCCGATCGGGATCACAGTGGGCGGCCAGCCGGTGAAGGCGCGCGTCGTGCTCGTCTCCAACAACACCTACGAGCTCGACCTGCTCTCGATCGGCGAGCGCAAGCGCATCGATGCGGGCCTGCTCGGCCTCTACGTGCCGCGCGGTCTGCTCCGGCATGCGTGGATCGAGCGCGAGGGCGAGCGCTTCGAGGTCGACTCCGCCGCGCACAGGCTGCGGGCGGCCTTCGACGGCGACCCCGAGGTACTCGAGACGCCGATCGAGTTCACGATCGACCCGGGCGCGTTACGCGTCCTGACGCCGGCTCGCCCACTCGCGTAGCACGAGGTCCTGGCCGGGGAACGCCATCTCCGCCGGCAGCTCGTCGCGCGCGAACCAGCGCAGCTCCTCGACGTCGTCCGCCGGGACCGGCTCGCCGTCGGCGCGCACGATCCACGTCACGGAGAAGACGTGCCGGTGGTCGTACGGCTCGATGTCGATGCGCAGGAACTCGACCGGCTCGATGTCGAGACCCGTCTCCTCACGGAACTCGCGGCGCAACCCGTCGAGCGGATGCTCGGTCTCGTCGAGGAACCCGCCGGGCAGATCCCAGTGACCCTTGCGCGGCTCGTGCGCGCGGCGGGCGAGCAGCACACGGCCGTCGCGCTCGAGGATGCCCTGCACGCCCGGCAAGGCGTTCCCCCAGTACCAGCTGTCGCACGCGTCGCATACGAGATGATCGTCCTGCCGCGTGAGGTTTCCGCCGCAGCGGGGACAGAAGCGCCAGTTGTCGAGCACACCCATGAGGAGGCCATGATGGACAATCCGGAGCCGACCGAGACGGAGCACGAGCTCGCGAGCACCGAACGGCAGCAGGAAGAAGAGGACATGCGCGGCACGACCGACCCGGACGAGGACAACCTGCCGACCGAAGAAGCAGACGACTGAAAGTCGTCCTGCTCCACTCGGCGCTCGGCGACTCGCGGCTCTGGAAGCGGCAGGTCGCGGCGTTGTCCGCCGAGCACGACGTCGTCACGCCCGATCTCCCGGGCTGGGGCGACGAGCCGCTCCCGACCGAGCCGCTCTCGTTCGTCGAGCACGCGGCGAAGTTCCTGCCGGGCGCGCTCGTCGGCAACTCATTCGGCGGCGCCGTCGCGCTGCGCACCGCGCTCGCCTATCCGGAGCGCGTGCAGCGGCTCGCCCTCGTCGGCTCGGGCCTGCCGGCGTGGGACTTCACCGAGGAGATGCGCAACTACTGGAAGGCGGAGGAGCAGGCGATCGACGCGCAGGATCTCGACGCAGCGACGCAGATCAACCTCGACTTCTGGGTGCGCCCCGAGCTGCACGACGAGGTTCGGCCACAACAGCGGCGCGCACTCGAGCTGCAGACCGCGCACGAAGAGCCCGTCGTCCTCTGGCCCGACATGGCTCCCCTCTCGTCGCTCCTCATGCCGACGCTGGTCATCGTCGGAGCGGACGACAAGCCGGACTTCCTCGCGATCGCAGAGCACCTCGCCGAGGAGATCCCCGACGCCGACCTCGCAGTCGTGGCCGGCGCCGGGCATCTCGTCGGCCTCGATCAGCCCGAGGAGCTCAACGCGCTGCTGCTCGAGTTCCTCGCGTAGCGGCTCGCCTCACGCCGCCGGCTTGATGTTCTGGTTGACGCGGAACACGTTGCCCGGGTCGTAGTGCGCCTTCACCCGCGCGAGCCGGTCGTAGTTCGCGCCGTACATGCCGCGCACGCGGTCCGGCTCGTCCATTGCGAAGTTCAGGTACCCGCCCCCACGATCTCGTTCATCTGCGACAGATCGACGACAAGACCGTCGTCGACACTGCCGAGCCCGCGCCGTTGTGGCCGCCCCCGCGAATTGCGAGCGGCAGCCCACGCTCGGTGGCGAACTTGACCGCCGCCGCGACATCGGATTCGTCCACGCAGTGTGGCCTCCACGTAGGTGGGGCGATCCTACGACGACCTGCCGGAGGTGACAAGCCCCGGGTCGCGACGATCGCGCGGAACCTACCCCGCCTCGGCGAGCACGGCGTCGGCGAGGCGCGGCCACGCGTCGACGGCCCAGTCTCCAAACGGGAGGTCGGTGAGGCACGCAAGCGCGATGCCCGCCTTGGGGTCGACCCAGAGAAACGTCCCGCTGCGGCCGAAGTGGCCGAACGTCCGCCGCGAGTTGCGCGCGCCGGTCCAGTGCGGCGACTTCGCGTCGCGCAGCTCGAAGCCGAGCCCCCAGTCGTTCGGCTCCTGGCGCCCGAAGCCCGGCAGGACGCCGTCCAGACCGGGGAACTGCACCGAGCGCGCCTCGTCGAGCGTCTCCTGCGCGAGCCGGCGCGGCGACTGGAGCTCGTGCGCGAGCTCGACGAGGTCGGCGAGCGTGCCCTCCACGCCCGAGCCCGCCGAACCGGCGAGCACCGCGGTCGTCTCCGCCCACACGCCGGCGAAGTACTCCGGGAACGGCATCTCCGCACGTTCCTCGACGAGCGCTGCCGCGACCTCGAAGCCGTAGTTCGAATAGATGCGGCGCCGCCCCGGCGCAGAGATCGGCGGGCCCGGGTCGAAGGGCAGCCCCGACGCGTGTGCGAGCAGGTGGCGGAACGTCGAGCCCTCGGGCCCGGCCGGCTCGTCGAGATCGACGAGGCCCTCCTCTGCGGCGACGAGCATCGCGACAGCCGTCGCGAGCTTCGACACGGACGCCCACGCGAACCGTCGCGCCGTGTCGCCGTACGAAGCCTCCACCCGGCCGGCGACCGCGACCGCGACGTTCTCGCACGGCCAACCGTCGACCTGGCGCAGCGCCTGCATGAACGGCGAGACTAGCGACATGGAGCGGCAGCTCATCTCGTCCGGCAGTGCGTTCGAGGAGCGCGTGGGCTACTCGCGGGCGGTGCGCGTCGGCAGCCACGTGTGGGTCGCCGGCACGGCGCCGATCATGGCCGGCGACGCCGACCCACCACCGGGCGTGTACGAGCAGGCGAAGGTCTGCCTGGAGATCATCGAGCGCGCGCTCGATGAAGCCGGCGCGTCGCTCGACGACGTCGTGCGCACGCGCATCTACGTCACGGAGCCGGGCTTCATCGACGAGGTCGGCCTCGCCCACGGCGAGGCGTTCGG
>CAZDEX010000161.1:0-5205 GCA_964504405.1 uncultured Gaiellales bacterium
CGCCGACGAGCGTCGCGATCACCGCCTCGAGCGGGCGGAAGCCCCAGCGCTGCAGGCCGAGGATCGCGAACGCCGCGATCCCGGAGACGACCGCGGAGGGGAAGAGGCCCCACCCGAAGAGGAGATGGAACCCGATCGCGGCGCCGAGGAACTCGGCGAGGTCGGTCGCCATCGCGATCGCCTCGGCCTGCAGCCAGAGGCCGAACGTGACGCGCGGTGAGAACTGCTCGCGCGCGACCTCCGGGAGGTTCTGGCCCGTGGCGATGCCGAGCTTCGCCGAGAGCGTCTGGATCAGCATCGCGAGCAGGTTCGCGGCGACGATCACCCAGATCAGCCGGTAGCCGAAGCGCGAGCCGGCGGCGATGTTCGTCGCAAAGTTGCCCGGGTCGATGTAGGCCACGCACGCGATGAACGCGGGGCCGAGGAAGGGGAGGATGCGGAAGCGCGTGCGGTGAAGAGCCTCGTCGACGGTCCGGAGGCCCTGGGGGAGCTCCTGCTCGACCCGAGAGGCGATCACGATCCTATTTTAGCCGGACCTAAAATTCAGGCGTCGCGGACGAGGCGCAGGTCCGGAAGGCTCCGGTAGCGCTCCTGCAGCTCGAAGCCGTAGCCGACGAAGAACTCGTCGGGGATCGTGAAGCCGACGTAGCCGACGGGAAGGTCGTCGACGAGCCGCCGGTAGGGCCGGTCGAACAGCGCGGCGATGCGCAGCGAGGCCGGGTCGCGGACGGCCATCGAGCGCGTGAGGTAATGCATCGTCAGCCCGGTGTCGATCACGGCGTCGATGAGGATCACGTCGCGCCCGTCGATCTCGGCGTCGAGGTCCTTCAGGAAGCGGATGCCCTCCTCGTCCTCGCCGTAGCCGGCGAGCTCGATGAAGTCGAGGTTGTGATGGATCGGGATCGCGCGGGAGAGGTCGGCGATGAACGGGATGCAGGCCTTGAGCGAGCCGATCAGCACCGGCTCGCGGCCCGCGTAGTCGCGGGCGATCTCCACCCCGAGCTCGCGCACGCGGGCGCCGATCTCGTCGGCGTCGAGAAAGACCTCGCCGATGCGATCGTCGAGCCAGACCAGGCTGCTCAGGACACCTTCCGCAGCCCGTACCGGGCTGCGAGCCGTTCGAAGTCGCGCTCGTAGAAGAGCTTGATCTTGACGTCGGGGTAGAGCTCGCGGAGCCTGCGCAGCTTGCGGTTCTTCCGCGTGACGAGCGACTGCTTCATCACCGTGACCTCGAGATAGAGGTCCTGGTCGGGGAGATAGAAGTCGGGCGTGAACGCCTCCGTCACGCGTCCCTCCTCGTCCCGCGCGAGCACGAAGGTCGTGGGCTCGTACTGCCACGGGATGCCGTGCCAGTCGAGGACCTTCGCGTACTCGAGCTCCGCGGGGTTGGCGAATCGCGGCGGCTCGGAGCCGCAATATGCCTGGAAAGCGGGCGTTTCCGGCACCACTTCGGCCAGGGTAGCAGTGGCCTCGGATGCTCTAGACTCGCCTTCTTGGGGCCTCTGACGATCGCCCAGCTCTCTGATCTCCATTGTGGCTCTCCGCATTTCGTGCCGGACCTGATGGAGAGAGCGATTGCCGAGATCAACGAGCTGAAACCGGACATCGTGGTGTGCTCGGGCGACCTGACGACGTTCGGCTTCAAGGAGGAGTACGCCCTCGCCAAGCGCTACCTCGACCGGATCGAGTGCGAGTCGTTCGTCGTCATCCCCGGCAACCACGATTCGCGCAACGTCGGATACGTCCACTTCGAGGAGCTCTTCGGCGCCCGGTCGTCGGTCATCCGGACCGGCGGGGTGACGGTGGTCGCGGTCGACTCCACCGAGCCCGACCTCGATCACGGCCAGATCGGGCGGGGGCGGTACGGCTGGATCGAGGAGCAGTTCGCCGCCGAGCCTTCCGACCTCCGGATCTTCGTGCTGCACCACCACCTGCTGCCGATCCCCGGCACCGGCCGGGAGCGTAACGTGGTCTACGACGCGGGCGACGCGATCGAATGCCTCCAGCGCGCGGGCGTGCACCTCGTCCTCTCGGGCCACAAGCACGTTCCCTACGCGTGGAAGCTCGAGAACCTGTTCGTCGTGAACACGGGCACCGTCTCGACGCTGCGCCTCAGAGGTCACACACGGCCCTGTTACAACGTCGTCGAGGTGGCCGGGACGCACGTGGACGTGTGGCGGCGCTATCCCTTCCACGGGCAGGAGCGGATCATCCAGTTCGACCTCAACACCGGCGAGTACGAGAAGTACACCGGCCGGATCGAGCGCGAAGTGACGTCGCAGCGGTGATGCGCGCCGTCGCGCTGATCGACGGCGAGCACTACGCACCGGTCGTGCGCGACGCGCTGCGTGCGCTGCCGTATGAGTGGGTCGGCGCGATCCTCGTCGGCGGAACCGAGAAGCTGCGAGAGGGGGGCGACTACGGCGTGCCGCTCGTCGACGGGTTCGGCGCCGCGGAGGTCGTCGTGGATCTCTCGGACGTACCGGTGCTCGGGCCGGAGGAGCGGATGCGGTGGGCGTCCCGCGCGCTCGCGGCCGGGCTCCCGTACGTCGGCGCGGACTTCCGCTTCGATCCGCCCGTCTTCGAGCCGTTCGCGCTCCCGTCGATCGCGGTCATCGGCACGGGGAAGCGCGTGGGGAAGACCGCGGTGACGGCTCACCTCGCGCGGCTCCTCGCGCGCGAGCGCGACGTCGTGGTCGTGGCGATGGGCCGCGGCGGTCCCGCCGAGCCGGAGCTCGTCGCGACCGCACCGACCGTCGACGAGCTCGTCGCGCGATCGCGCGCCGGCCGTCACGCGGCTTCCGACCACCTCGAGATCGCCGCCCTCACCGGCGTGACGACGATCGGCTGCCGGCGCGCGGGCGGCGGCCTCGCCGGGGCGGTGTTCACGTCGAACGTTTCACAGGGGGCGCGGCTCGCCGTCGAGCAGAAGCCGGAGCTCGTCGTCTTCGACGGGAGCGGCGCGGCGATCCCGCCGATCGCGGTCGACCGCCGCGTGCTCGTCGTCGGCCGCGGCCGGCGCGGCGACGACTACCTGAACACGTACCGCCGCTTGATCTCCGATGTCGTGATCGAAGACGTCGAGCTCCGCCTGCGTCCCACAGCCCCGCTGGAAGGGCGCGTCGCCGTCTTCACCGCCGGGGCCATCGACGTTTCGCACATAGAGCACGAGATCGTCAACGTGTGCCCCCATCTAGCGGATCGCGGCCTGCTGCGATCGGCCCTCGTGGACGCCGACACATACCTCGTCGAGCTGAAGGGCGCCGCGATCGACGTCGTCGCCGAGCACGCGCTCGCACACGGCATTCGCGTCGTGCTCGCCGCCAACGAGGTCGTCGCGCCGGGGCTCGACGAGCAGCTTCTCTCCCTCGCGCCGGTGACCGCGTGAACACGCAGCCGCGTCACGGCGAGCCGCTGCCGCTCGGCGACGCCGACTTCCCGTACTCGAAGGGGCTGATGGCGCGTGCGCTGATCGCCGCCGGCGTGCCCGCCGATCACGCGTACCAGCTCGCGCGGCGCATCGAGCTCGACCTGGCCGAGCGCGGCGAGCGCTCCATCGACGTCGAGCGGCTGCTCGTGCTCGCGCAGGAAGTGCTCGGCGACGCAGAAGGCGAGCGCGCGGTCGGCCGGCTGCGCCGACTCTCCGACCTGCAGTCGCTCGACGTGCCGATCATCGTCCTGATCGGGGGCTCGACCGGCACCGGCAAGTCGACCGTCGCGGCGGAGGTGGCGCACCGGCTCGGGATCACCCGCGTCGCGTCGACGGACTTCATCCGCCAGACGATGCGCGCGTTCTTCTCCCCCGAGTTCATGCCGACGATCCACTACTCGAGCTTCGAAGCGGGGCAGGCCGTCGAGCAGGACGTGACCGGGGACCCGACGGTCGTCGGCTTCGTCGAGCAGTGCCGCCACGTCTGCGTGGGCGTCGACGCTGCAATCAGGCGCGCCCTCACCGAGGGCTGGTCGATGGTGCTCGAAGGTGTGCACCTCGTGCCGGGGCTGCTGCCCGCCGAGCTCGACGGCATCCTGCTCGTGCATGTCGTCGTCGCGATCGACGAAGAAGAGGCGCACCGCATGCACTTCCATGTGCGAGACGCAACGACCGGGGGCATCCGCGCGATGGACAAGTACCTCTCACATCTCGACGACATCCGCCGCCTGCAGACGTACATCGCGGGGCGTGCGCGACGTGAGGGTGTGCCCGTCGTGGAGAATGCGAACGTGGAGCGGACGATCGACCAGGTGATCGAGCTCGTCATGCAGGCGGCCGAGCGGGCTCGGCACACCGCTTGACGGCCTACGACACGGACCCGACGCGTCCGCCGTGCCAGTGCGAGACGTTCGCGCGCGTCACGGAGCGCGCGGCGATGGCCGGTGCCCGCTGGCTGGGACGCGCGGACATGCAGGCCGCCGAGGACGCGGCGTTCTCCGGCGCGCGGCTCGCGCTCGAGCGGATGGCGGTCAGCGGGCACGTCGTGATCGGCGCGCCCGAGGACGCGGAGCAGCTCGCCGCCGGCTCGTCGATCGGAGCGGGCGGGGAGGAGTACGACCTCGCGCTCGATCCGCTCGAAGGCCGCGCCGTCGTCGCCCGCGGCGGCACGAACGCGATCTCGATGGCCGTCGCGTCGCCGCGCGGCTCCATGCCCTCGCTGCCCGACATGTACATGCGCAAGATGGCGGTCGGCCCGCGCGCCCGAGGCAAGATCTCGCTCGCGCGGCCGGTGGACGAGAACGTCCGCGCGATCGCGGACGCATTCGGCCGCATGGTGAACGACGTGACCGCCATCGTCCTCGACCGTCCGCGCCATCACGACCTGATCGAGGAGATCCGCGGTTCCGGCGCGCGCATCAAGCTGATCCAGGACGGCGACGTGACGGCGTCGATCAGCGCCGCCGTCCGCGGGACGAACGACCACCTCGCGATCGGCATCGGAGGCACGCGGCAGGCCGTGCTCGCAGCCGCCGCGCTGCGCTGTCTCGGCGGCGAGCTTCAGGCCCAGCTCTGGCCCACCCGCCGCGCGGAGATCGCGGATGCGGCGGAACACGGGATCGAGGACGTCGACCGGATCTTCACGATCGACGATCTCGCACCGCAGGAGGTGATCGTCGTCGCGACCGGCGTCTCGAACGGCGACCTGTTGCAGGGCGTTCGCTTCCTCGCCGACTCGGCCCGCACGCACTCGCTCGTCATGTGCACCCGCTGCA
>CAZDEX010000162.1:0-5199 GCA_964504405.1 uncultured Gaiellales bacterium
TTCTGGACCTGCTCGATGATCCACGCCATCGAGGCGGTCTTGCCGGTGCCGGTCGCGCCGAGCAGGGTCTGGTAGCGCTCGCCTGCGCGCAGGCCGTCGGAGAGCGTGGCGATCGCGTTCGGCTGATCTCCGGTCGGAACGTACGACGAGGATGTTTTGAGGGGCGGCACGCCAGGGACAGGGTATCCCGCGTGCCTGTTCAGACCACTCGGCCGCCCGACCGCGCCTATGCAGGGATCATGGGCACGTTCGTCGGCGGTCTCGCGCTCGCCGGCGCGCTCGCGCACCTGCTCGACCGCGACCCGCGCGACCGCGACACGCTCGACCTCGCCGTGCTCGGCCTCGCGACGTTCAAGGCGGCCCGAACGATCAGCCGCGACGAGGTGACGAGCTTCATCCGCGAGCCGTTCGTCGCCGGCGAGGCGCACGAGGGCGCCGAGGACCCGATCCCGACGGGCGACCTGCGACAGGCGATCGGCGAGCTCGTGACGTGCTCGCGCTGCGTCGGGACTTGGGTCGCAGCGGCGCTCGGAACCACGCAGGTCCTCGCGCCGCGCTTCGGGCGGATCCTCACCTGGTCGCTCGCAGCGGCCGGCGCGAACGACTGGCTGCAGGCGGGTTTCGCCGCCCTCACCCACAAGGCGAACGAGCTGGAGCAGCGAACCGAGTAGCCGACATGCGGCCCGGCTACCCTGCCACCGTGCGCCGGCTGGGCCTCGTGGTCGTCGTCGCGGCACTCACCGTCACCGCCCAGGCGGAAGCAGCGACGCTGAGCATCTCGCCGCGCTCCTTCTCACCCCACCGGGCGACGGTGATCGTGTCCGCGGAGCTGACGGTGAAGCGCCAGGTCGGCGTGCAGCTGGCGACGCTGCGCGGACGCCCGCTCGGCTGGATCGTGGCGCCGTCCCGGCGGAGGACTCTCGCGATCGGCTGGGACGGCCGCATCCGCGGGAACGTCGTGCCCGACGGCACCTATCTCGCGCTTCTCGTCTACCGCTCGTCCGTGCTCGCGAGGGCGAGCATCCGCGTCGACACGCGTGCGCCGCGGCTGCTGCACCTGCACGCCGACAACGGCTCGACGCCGTTCGCGGGCGACGGGCCGCTCCTGACGACGATCAGCCCGAACAACGACGGTTTCCGCGATCACCCGAACGTCACGTTCACGCTCGACGAGTCTGCAACGGTGACGATAGACGTCACGCGCACGGTCAAGGTGCCACACGTCATCTACACGCTCACCGAGCGCTTCGGCCGCGGCGAGCACACGATGACGTGGCCGACGCCGACCAACCTCAACCCCCGCACGTACCTCATTCGGTTCACGGCGACGGACGCGGCGGGGAATCGCATCGTGTACGGCTCGCCCGACGCATTCGTCAGCCGCCACGCGCGCGGCGTCGTCGTGCGCCTGCAGGGAATCGACGCGTCGTTCGACAAGCCGAGCTACCTGCCGGGCGACCTCGCCCAGATCACCGTCGCGACCGACGAGCCGACACTGACGATGCGCGTGTTCCACTCGGGGCCCGAGCAGGTGGTGACCTACGCCGACAACCAGTTCGCGGGCGTCGAGGTGGACGAACAGCCGACGACGATCGACTGGACGTCGTGGACAAGCCGCCCCAGGGCCATCTCGTTCCGCGTGCCCGATGTCCCGAGCGGGCTGTACTACGTGCAGTTCACCGGGCCCGACGGACGCGTGGGCTACGCGCCCTTCGTCGTCCGGCCCGTCTTTCTCGGCCTGACGAGCCGCGTGCTCGTCGTGCTCCCGACGAACACCTGGCAGGCGTACAACTTCCAGGACGTGAACGGCGACGGCTACGGCGACACGTGGTACGCCGGCCCGCCGAACAAGTACGTCTCCTTGTCGAGGGGCTACATCGCGCGCGGCGTTCCGCCGCGGTTCTACCGCTACGACCTACCGTTCCTGCACTGGCTCTACTGGTCCGGCAAGAACGCCGAGTTCATCTCGGACTCCGAGTTCGAGACGATCAGCGGCGACGAGCTCGCGCGCGCATACAACCTCGTCATCTTCGAGGGGCACGAGGAGTACGTGACGCAGCGCGAGTACGACGTCACGCAGCGGTACCGCGATCTCGGCGGCAACCTCATGTTCCTGTCGGCGAACAACTTCTTCTGGAAGGTCGAGAAGCAGGGACAGGTGCTGCACAAGATCGGCGAATGGCGTGACATCGGCCGACCCGAAGCGTCGCTGATCGGCGTGCAGTACCGCGCGAACGACGAGGGGCAGCGTCAAGGGCTCTTCACCGTGCAGGGCGCGGCCAACGCGCCGTGGCTCTGGGACGCGACCGGGCTCGCCGAGGGCGCGACGTTCGGGCAGTTCGTCGGCGGCTACGGGATCGAGATCGACTCGACCGCGCCGTCCTCGCCGCCCGGGACCACCGTCGTCGCGGAGATCCCCGACCTCTTCGGCCCGGGGATCAGCGCGCAGATGACGTACTACGAGACGCCCGCGGGCGCGAAGGTGTTCGCCGCCGGCGCGCTCGACTTCGGCGGGTCGTCGACGTTCTGGCCGGTCAAGCGCATGCTCGACAATCTCTGGGCACGGCTCTCGCAGCCGTAACGCGCTAGTCCCCCCAGTCGAAGTCGCGCGAGCGCGACCAGAGGTTCTCGTCGGACGCCTGGTCCGGCTCGGGCGGCGCCGCCGCCTCTTCCGTCGCCTCCGGGACCAGCGGCATCGCCGGCGAGCTGATGAACGTGTCTTCCGTCGTCGGCCAGTCGAGTGAGGTCTCCTCCGCCTCGATGCCGTGCACGCCGTCCATCGTGTCCTCGATGCGGGCCTGCTCCTCGGTCTTGAAGAGCGGGTGGTTCTCGAAGGGATCGTCGCTCATGTACTTCTCGAGCGGCATCTCGTGCTCGAGCGCAGCGTTCCGCCGCTTCAGCTCGAGGTGATCCTGAATGACCTGCGCAAACATCGACGGAGTGTCGACCGCCATGAATTCCTCCTGCTCCGACGCCATTCTCTCCCGGCCGAGGAGTTTAGACAATCCTGTTTTGCAGCGACTCGGCGGAGATGACGACCCGGTTCTTCCCCTCGCGTTTTGCGGCGTAGAGCGCAGAATCGGCCGCCGCGAGCAGCTCGCCGAGCTCGTGGCTCTCGGGGTAGGCGGCCACGCCGAAGCTGGCTGTGACCGTCAGCTCCTCGCCGTTCGGCATCCGCAGGGTGCGGCTCTCGATCGCGGCCCGCGCACGCTCGGCGAGGCGGGCGCCGCCGTCGGCCTCCGTACCGGGCAGGACGAGCGCGAACTCCTCGCCGCCCCACCGGCCGGCGACGTCGCTCTCGCGCACGGTCGTCTGCAGGGCGGCCGCGAACGCCTTCAGCACCTCGTCGCCCG
Organism: uncultured Gaiellales bacterium; assembly: GCA_964504405.1. GTDB lineage: Bacteria > Actinomycetota > Thermoleophilia > Gaiellales > Gaiellaceae > PALSA-600. The sequence continues at coordinate 3,354 of CAZDEX010000162.1, forward strand.
CGGCGTGCCCGTGCTGGTCGTTCACCTGCTTGAAGTCATCGAGGTCCGCAAAGACCACGCAGACCGAGTCGCGGAAACGCGCTGCGCGCGCGAGCTCGGAGCGCAGCGTGTCCTCGAAGCTGCGGCGATTGGCGAGGCCGGTCAGGCTGTCGACGAGGGCCTGCCGCTCGACGATGCGGTGCAGCCGCGCGTTCTCGAGCGCGACGACGACCTGGGCGGCGAGCGAGGCCGCCGTTTCGACCTGCTCGGCGTCGAACGACTCGGCCGAGAGCACGAGCGACCCGAAGTCGGACGCGCCGACGCGAAGCGGGAAGGCGATGCGGTCGCTGGCCGCGTCGGGGTCGCCGGCGCGTGCGAGCTCGCCCGTCGGACCCAGCACGACGCCGCCGACCGCCCCGGTTGCCTCGACGGCCGATTCGACGACGACGCGAACGAGTTGCGCGGGATCGTGTGTCGCAACCATCGCCTCGCCGAAGCGCGCGGTTGCGTCGCGCACGCGCGAGCGCTCGGTCTCGAGCTCGGCGAGCCGTTGCTCGAGCTGGGCGGCCATCCGGTTGAACGCGTTGCCGAGCTCGGCGAACTCGTCGCTGCCTCGCACCTCGACGCGCTCGCCGAGGCGGCCGAACGCGATCGCATTCGCGGCGTCGGCGAACCGCCGGAGCGTTTGCGTGATCGAGCGTCCGAGCAGGTACGTCACTGCGCCGAAAAGCAGGAGCGACCCGAGCAGCGCGACGATGACGCGCCGCTCCGACGCCATCGCGGCCTGGTCGATCCCACGCTGCGGCGCGAGCGCGACGAGTGAGAAGCCCGGGGGAACGTGCAGGTCCGCCGTCTGGAGAGCGCGGTACTCGACGCCGCCCACGCGCACCCGCGCCGCACCGCGGGGCCCGACCGCGAGCGCGCCGCTCCCGCCGGCGACGATGCGGCCGTTGCGAACACCGACGAGACGATCGCCCTGCTCGAGAGCCCCGCCGAGCGGGCGGAGCAGGCGATCGTTGATCGGAACGGAGACGGCGATGCGGCCGAGGACGCGGCCCCCGTCGACCACCGCCGTGCTCCCGGGGCCTGCGCCGAGATGGGCGTCGGGGACGCGCGAGAGCACGCGGCGCACGGTCGCCGTGTCGCCGCCGCGGAGGGCACGCTGCAGGACGGGATCGGCGGCCAAGGCGGTCGCCGACCGCGCAGCGGCGTCGAGCCGTGCCCCGTACCCGGCCACGGCGCCTCGCAGGCCTGCCTGGAGCGCAGCGTCGACGCGTCGCGTCTCGCTCCGCCGGGCGAGCGTGTCGTAGCCGTAGAACGCGACGGCAAGCGGTAGCAGCGCCAGGAGGGCGAACCAGAGAACCAGCTTGAGCTTGAAGCTCCCCATTGCGGCTAAAGGCTTCGACGGCGGCGGCCGATAGGCCTTGTAGTCGTTGTCGGTCGAATCGGGGGAATCCATGAGGTTTTCTTGGGCACAGACGGCGGCGGGGGCACTGTTCGTCGTCGTTCTCGGAGGCCTGGCGCTTCTACCCGGCCGCCTGCTCGGGCCTGATCACAGGATGCAGGTCGGCTCCGCCCTGCCGCAGCGCCTCGCCGTGGGGGGCGAAGTCCAGGCCGTGCCTCCCCTGTCTCGGCACGTGGGGCCGGTCACGCAGGTCGTGGTCGTCCGCGCCCCTGCGCACTCCGTCGGACAGCCGGTGCCCGTGCGGGCCCGCTTCGTGACTCCGCGTTCCTCGACCCAGAGCCGCCCGGTGCGCGCCGTCCCGGTCGTCCAGCCCACGGCCGTGATCGCCCACGTCGCCCCGGAGGCGCCGAAGGTCCCGGCGGCCGCTCCGCCGGCGCCGACGCCCGCTCCCGCGCCGGCACC
>CAZDEX010000163.1:0-5132 GCA_964504405.1 uncultured Gaiellales bacterium
CGAGCGCATCGACGTCGTCGTCGCCGAGCAGGGCAAGCGCGCGCCGAGCGCGGACGTCGCGCTGTATCACGTCGGCAACGAGCCGGACGCGCACGGCTGGATCCTCGACGCGCTGAACGAGCGGCCCGGGGTCGTTGTCCTCCATGAGTACGTGCTGCACCACCTGATCGCCGGCACGACGATCGGCCGCGGGGACGGACGCGGATACCTCGATGCGATGGAGCGCGAGCTCGGCGTCGCGGGTCGCCTGCTCGGTCTTGGCGTGCTCGACAACCTGCTGCCGCTTCTCTGGGAGACGCAGCCCGAGCGCTTTCCGCTCTCCGGCGTCGTGCTCGACAAGGCGCGCGGCTTGATCGTGCACTCCGACTACGTCGCCCAGCGCGCCCGCGCGGCCGGCTACGACGGGCCGCTCTGGCGCGTCCCGCATCCCGCCTGGCCGATGCACGCGGTCGCGCCTGCAACCGACGTCAGCGGGGACCCGCTGATCGGGTGCTTCGGCTTCCTGAACATGAACAAGCGCATCCCCGAGCTGCTCCAGGCGTTCGCGTCGTTCCGTCGCACGTGGCCTAGCGCGCGTCTCCTGCTCGTCGGCGCGGCGGGCGAGCGCTTCGACATCGACCGACGGCTCGAGCGTCTCAGCCTCACCGAAGGCGTGCAGCGCATCGACTACGTGCCGGAGGAGCGCATGTGGTCGCTCATGGCCGCGTGCGACGTGCTCGTGAACCTGCGCTACCCGACGATGGGTGAGACGTCCGGCTCCGTGATCCGCGCGCTGTCGCTCGGCAAGGCGCTGATCGTGTCCGACGTCGGCTGGTTCAGCGAGCTCCCGGACGACGCCGTCCTCAAGGTGCCCGTCGACGACTACGAGGTGCCGACGATCGAGGCGGCGCTCGGCGTCGCGGCCGAGCACGGCGGCCCGCTCGGTGCTGCAGCGCGCGCGTACGTCGAGCGCGAGCACGCGCTGCCGAAGGTCGCGGATGCCTACGTCGCGGCCCTCGAGGTCGCAGCCGGCGGCCCGTCGGTCGACGACGCCGTGCTCTTCCGCATCGCAGAGGCGGCGGCAGAAGTCGGGATCGACGACGCATCGAGGCTCGCGCGCGCCGCCCGCGAGTCCGGGATCCTGTCGTGACGGCGATCAGCGGCGTGCGCGCACGTGCCGTCGCAGTGCCGGCGTGGGCGTGGGTCGCCGCGGTCGTCGTCGGTTCGGCGCTGCTGCGCATCGTGCTCGCGCGGCGCATGGTCGCGCCGTGGATCATGGTCGACGAGCTCATCTATTCGGAGCTCGCAAAGTCGTTCGCCGCAAGCGGCCACTTCGCCGTTCGCGGTGTCGCCAGCCACGGCTATGGGTTCATCTACCCGATCTTGATCGCGCCGGCGTTCCGCCTCTTCTCGCCGGTGCAACAGGCTTACGGTGTGGCGAAGTCGATCGACTCGGTGCTGATGTCGCTCGCCGCGGTGCCGACGTATCTGCTCGCACGGCGCGTCGTTCGGCCAGGGCTCGCGGTGGTCGCGGCGCTGCTCACCGTCGCCGTCCCCTCGATGGTCTACACGGGGACTCTGATGACGGAGAACGTCTTCTATCCGCTGTTCCTCACGTGCGCGCTGCTCCTCATGCTCGTCCTCGAGCGGCCGACGCGGCTGCGCGTCGCGTTGCTGCTCGTCCTGTCGTTCGTCGCGTTCCTGACGCGGGCGCAGGCGGTCGCGCTCGTGCCGGCGATCCTCACCGCTCCGCTCCTGCTGCCGCGCGCGCGCTGGCGTGAGTTCCGACTGCTCTACGGGATCGTGCTCGGTGCGGGCGCGCTCGTGCTTCTGTACGAGGTCGCACGCGGCCGCTCGCCGCTCGACGCGCTCGGCGCGTACCGCTCGGCGACGACCAGCTCGTATTCCGTCGCGACCGTTTTTCGCTGGTTCGTCTACCACGTCGGCGAGCTCGACCTGTACGTCGGCGTCGCGCCGTTCGCGGCGCTCCTCGTGCTCGCGTTCACCCGCGAGCGGCGGACGCCGTTCGTCGCCGCCGCGCTGCCGCTCGCCTTCTGGCTGGTGCTGGAGGTCGCGGCGTTCGCGTCGACGCAGAGCCAGCGCATCGAGGAGCGGAACATGTTCTTCGTCGCGCCGCTATTCTTCGTCGCACTGTGCGTGTGGATCGAGCGCGGTCTGCCGCGTCCGCGTCCGGCGGCGGCCGCGGCGGTCACGGCGTCGGCGCTCGTCGGCGTGGTGCCGTATACGGGCCTCCTGAACGGGAACGCGACCTCGGACACGCTCGCGTTCATCCCGCTCTGGACGCTGCAGGACACGGTCACGACGCTCGACGAGATCACGATGGTCGCGGTGCTCGTCGGGCTCGCGCTCGCGCTGCTCTGGCTGTACGTCCCCGAGCGGTGGGCGCTCGCCGTACCGCTCGCAGTGCTCGCGCTGTACGCCGTCTCCCTGTGGCCGATCGAGTCGAACCCGCACGGGGGCGTCCAGCACGCGTCGCTCGGTGCCCTGTTCGGCGGCACGTCGAACCCGGACCGCCAGTGGATCGACCACGCAACGACGGGGGACGTCGCGGTGCTCTACGACGCGCCGACGATGGACAAGTTCGCCGTCTGGACGAACGAGTTCTTCAACAAGCACGTCGCGAATGTCGCGTACACGGCCGAGCCGACGCCCGGCGGCCTCCCCGAGGCGAAGGCGACCATCGACCGCAACGGGTACGTCCACGGCCTGGGCGCGCCGCGCTACGTGCTCACGTCGCTGCCGCTGATCGGCGCGCCTGCGGCGCGCGACAAGGTGAAGGGCCTCACCGTCTGGAAGCTGCACGGCCCGCCGCGGCTGCAGTTCCGCACGAGCGGCATCTACGGCGACGGCTGGACGGGAAGCAGCGCGTCGATCGCGAGGTTCGCGTGCACGGGGAAGACGGCGGTGCATCTGCGGCAGGGCGGCCTCTTCGCGCACCCGCAGGCGGTGCTCGTGAACGGTGTTCGCTACACCGTGCGCGGCAAGCGCACGATCGCTGCGCGCGGCTGCCTGGTGCGGATCCACGTGCCCGTGACGCGCGTTCCCGGCCCGCAGGACCCGCGCGAGCTCGGGATCATCGTCGACGGCTTCTCATGAGGATCGCGTTCGACGTCTCGCCCCTGTCGCACGAGCGCACCGGGGTGAACAACTACATCCGCGGCTCGCTGTCCGGTCTCGCCGAGGTGGCGGGCGAGCGCGGCCACGAGGTGGTCGCGTTCGCGCCGACGTCGCCCGGCGGCAAGCGCGTGATCCCGGAGGCGCTCGAGGGGATCGACGTCGAGCTGAAGCTCGTCGCGCTCCCGGGTGCGCACGGATGGCGGACGGCGTGGTCGATGCTCGGCTACCCGCCGGCCGAGCGCTTCATCGGCAGGTTCGACGCACTGCACTTCAGCGACTGGATGTACCCGCCGCAGCAGCGCGGGGTGCGCGCGACGACGATCCACGACCTCGTCCCGCTACACCACCCGCAGTGGACGACGAAGCGGACGCAGGCGATGCACGGGCGCAAGTACCGCAACGCCGCCCTCACCTGCGACGTCGTGTTCGCGAACTCGGCGTTCACCGCCGACGACTTCGCGCGCGCGCTCGACTTCCCGCGGGAGCGCGTGCTCGTGGCGCATCCGGGGATCGGCGCCGACTTCAGCGCGGCCGGTGATCCCGCGCATCTCGGCGGACCGTACGTTCTCACCGTCGCGACGCTCGAGCCGCGCAAGAATCTCGGGACGCTCGTCGAGGCATTCGCGCTGCTCGGCGACGCCGGCCTGTCGCTCGTCCTCGTCGGCGGGAGGGGCTGGGGCGAGCAGCCCGAGCTCGACAAGCCGGGCATCGTGCAGCTCGGGCGCGTCCCGGACGAGGAGCTCGCACGGCTCTACCGCGGCGCGTCGGCCGTCGTCTACCCATCGCGCTTCGAAGGGTTCGGGATGCCGATCACCGAGGCGATGGCGTCCGGCGCGCCCGTCGTCGCCTCGGCGCACGAGTCGATGGACGAGGCGGCAGGCGACGCCGCCGTGCGCGCCGACCCGGAGAGCCCGCAGGCGATCGCGGACGCGATCCGCGAGGCGGTCGCGCGACACGACGAACTGCGCGCGAAAGGCCTCGCGCACGCGCAGCGCTTCTCGTGGCGCCGGACGGGCACCGTCTTCCTGGAGGGATACGAGCGATTCGGGCGGCGCTAGACACCACGCCGCTCCGGCAGACGCGCGCCGGCACGGCGCGCTACGTGCGCGCGCTCCGCGACGAGTTGGACGTGGTCGAGGTCTCGTATCCCGCGACGTCGCGGGCACGGGCGGTCGCAGCCGACGTGCTCTGGTACCCGCGCCTCCGTACGGACGCGGACGTCCTGCACTGCCCGACCTTCCGCGGGCCGTTCCGCGCGCACCAGCCGCTCGTCGTCACGGTGCACGACGTGGCGGTTCTGCGCCATCCGGAGTGGTTCAACCGGTGGACCCGGACGTACTCCCGCGTCGCGGTGCCACGTGTCGTGCGCGCGGCCTCGCGGCTGATCGCCGTCTCGGAGTTCACCAAGCGCGAGCTCGTCGACCTGCTCGGCGTCGAACCCGACAAGATCCAGGTCGTGCCGAACGGCGTCGAGGACCTGTTCACGCCCGAAGGGCCGCGCGCCGAGGGCGACTACGTGCTCGCGGTCGGCACGCTCGAGCCGCGCAAGAACCTCGCGCGCATCGCCGAAGCGGTCGACGGCGAGCTGCGGGTCGTCGGCGCACGCGGCTGGGGCGGCGTCGAGCCGCCCGCCAACGTGACGTTCCTCGGCGAAGTCTCGGACGACGAGCTCGCTGCGCTCTACCGCGGCGCGCGCTGTCTCGTCTACGCGTCCCTCTACGAGGGCTACGGCATCCCCGTCGCCGAGGCGCTCGCGACCGGTTGCGCGATCGTGACGAGCGAGCGCTCGCCGATGCAGGAGATCGCAGGCGACGACGCGACGTATGTCGACCCGACGAACGTCGAGTCGATCCGCGATGGGATCGCGCGCGCGACCGCCCCGCAGCCGCGGCGCGTCGCGAGTTGGGCGGAGGTCGCCGCGCGGACGTGGGCGGTCTACGAGGAGCTCGCGTGATCGTCCTCGATGCCGACGTGCTCGGCCGCAACCGCACGGGCGAGGAGACGTACGTGCTCAA
>CAZDEX010000164.1:0-5119 GCA_964504405.1 uncultured Gaiellales bacterium
ACAGGCGGCGGCCGAGGCGCTGGGCGCCGACTTCGCTGCCGTGCTCGTGCGTGCCTCGGGCGGTCTCGCGCTCGTGGGCGGCCATGCACTGCCGGACGAAGTGCGCGCTCTCGAGCTGCCGCTCGCCCTCGTCGAGGCGGCGGACGACGGGCACATGATCTCGTCGACGCGGATCGCAGACGACGACCGCTTCGACCCTGCGTGGCGCACAGCCCCGTTCTCGTCGCTGCTCGCGATCCCCGTCCCCGGCGTAGGATCGGGCCTCGTCCTCGTGTTCTTCCACGCCGAGCACGAGTTCGCGCGGGACGACCTCGACCTGGCCCAGCAGGTCGCCGGCGCCGCGCGCGGCGCGCTCGACCGCAGCCGCCTCTTCGAGGCCGAGCGCAGCGCGCGCTCGCTTTCACAGCAGCTCGCGCGAACGGGCAGCCTGCTCGCGACCGAGCTCGACCCGGCGGCGGTGCTCGAAGCAGTGGTCGCGGAGGCAATGACGCTCCTCGGCGCCGACAGCGCGGCGCTTGCTGCGCTCGACGGGGAAGAGCTCGTGATCACCGCCGCGCTCGGCGACGCGGCGGAGACGGCGCTCGGCGCGCGCTCGGCCGCGACGGGCTGGGTCGCCGGCGACGTCGTGCAATCCCGCGCGCCGGTCGCCTACGAGGACGCGTCGGCCAAGGAGACGCTGGCGGAGTCGGACGCGTTTCTCGCGCTGGGGCATCGCGCGTACCTCGGTGTCCCGCTCAGCGGCCGGGAGAGCGCGCTCCACGGCGTGCTGTCCGTCTACGGCCAGGAGCCGCGGGCCTGGCGTGAGGAGGAGGTGCAGGCGCTCGTCGCGCTCGCGGCGAACGCATCCGTCGCGCTCTCGAACGCCGAGCTCTACCAGCGCGTCGCGGTCGAGCGCGAGCAGAGCGTCGCGATCCTGGCGAACATCGCCGACGGAATCGTCGCCGTCGACCGCGACGGCCATGTCGTCCTCTGGAACACCGCCGCGGAGGACATCACGGGCGTCCCTGCCTCCGAGGCGATCGGCCGCTCGCCCGCCCAGGTGCTGCAGCGCGACCTCGAGTCCGAGAGCGGCGGAACGAACCGGCTCGTCGCCATCCCGCGCGGCGACCAGGAAGTCTGGCTCTCGCTCTCGGAGGCCGTGATGCGCGACCCGACGGGCGCGGTCTCAGGGCGCATCTTCGCGTTTCGCGACATCTCCCGCGAGCACATCGTCGAGCAGATGAAATCCGACTTCGTCTCGACCGTCTCGGTCGAGCTGCGCACGCCGCTCACGTCGATCTACGGCTTCGCGCAGACGCTGCTCCGGGAGGACGTCTCCTTCGGCGAGGAGGAGCGGCGGACGTTCCTCGACTTCATCGCGCGTGAGAGCGAGCGCCTGACGGCGATCGTCGACGCGCTCCTGAACGTCGCGCGCCTCGACACGGGCGACCTGCTCGTCAGCCTCGAGCGCACGAACGTCGTCGCGGTGGTCGACGACGTGGTGCAGAACGCGAAGGCGAACGCGAACGGCCGCGCGTTCGTCGCCGAGGTCGACGAGCCTGCCGTCGTCGCGTCTGCCGATCCTGACAAGCTGCGCCAGGTGCTGGAGCAGCTCGTCTCGAATGCCGTCAAGTACTCACCCGACGAGGGAATCGTCACCGTCTCCGCGCGCCGGCTGGACGACGCCGTGGAGATCGCCGTCGAGGACCAGGGCGTCGGCATTCCGGCCGCGGAGCAGGAGCGGATCTTCTCGAAGTTCTACAAGGCGGGCGGCGGGCAGGGCACGGGCCTCGGGCTGTTCATTGCACAGGGCCTCGTGCGGGAGATGGGTGGCAGGATGTGGGTCGATTCCGAGGAAGGACGCGGCTCGCGCTTCGCTTTCGAGCTGCCGCTCGCGGAGGAACATGTGAGAAATTCGAACGGGGAGGCATAAGGCCACGGTGACTACTCGCGTGTTGGTGATCGACGACGAAGCACCGATCAGGTTGCTTTGCCGCGTCAACCTCGAAGCCGAGAAGATGGAGGTGCTCGAGGCTGCGGACGGCCCGAGCGGCCTGGAGATGGCGCGCGCCGAGATCCCCAGCGTGATCCTCCTCGACGTGATGATGCCCGGCCTCGACGGCTGGCGTGTCGCCGAGGAGCTGCTCGACGACGACCGCACCGCGGGCATCCCGATCGTGTTCCTGACGGCGCGCGCCGAGTTGCGCGACCGTGCGCGCGGGATCGACCTCGGCGGCGTCGACTACGTGACGAAGCCGTTCAATCCCGTCGAGCTGGCGCCGCTCGTGCGCGACCTGCTCGCGCGCGTGGAGCGCGGTGAGCGCGACGATGTCCGCCGCGAGAAGCTGAGCGAGCTGCGCTCGCTGCTCGAACGCGAATAGGGCCCGCCCCCCGGCCGGGCCCCAGTCGCTTTCCCGACGAGCGGGCGGCGGGCGCTAGCCCGCGAAATCCGCGGTCACGACGTGCGCGCCGCTGTAGCCCTGGAACGTCGCAACGAGGTTGCCGATCCCGACGCGCGTGAAGGACGGCCGAAGGAGGTTCGCGCGATGCTCGGGGCTGTTCAGCCACGCCGTGACGATCCCCTGCGGCGTCCCGCGGAAGCCCGTCCCCCAGGCGAGGTTCTCCCCCGCGAGCCTTCCGATGACGTCGAACTGCAGCATCCGGCTGCCGAAGGCGCCGTGCTGGAAGACGCCGTTCCCGATCATCTCCTGGCTGTGTGCACGAGCTGCCCGCTGGAGGTGGGCGTCGAAGCGCAGCGGTGCGAGGTGATGCTGGGCGCGTACGCGATTCATCTCGCGGAGCAGCGACGTCTCGGTTTGCGACATGCCTGCGAGGGCGGTGGCGGGGAGGACGAGTGCAACGACGAAGGTGACCGCGAGGAGGCGCTTGACCATGGGCCTCAACCTCGCAGGAATATGGTTTCAAAACCACCCCCAATCGGGGGATATTTCGCCTCTAACCTACGCGAACCTACCCTCAGCGGGCCGTCTGCGCGAGCCCGATGGCGGCAAGCACCACGGCGGCCCCGACGAGTTGCACCCCGCCGAGCGACTCGGCGAGCCACGCCCAGCCGACGAGCGCCCCGACGACGGGCTCGAGCATCGCGACGATCCCCACGCGGGTCGCCGGCAGGTGCCGCAGGGCGCTCACGATCAGGAAGAAGGGCGCGATCGTCCCGAGCACGACCATCCAGACGGCGAGCAGCCACACGGGCAGGTGCCAGGCATGCAGGTGCCCGTGGAGGGAGGTCGTCGCAGTCAGGTGGTGCCCGGGGAACGACCACCACGGGACGAGGATCGCCCAGAAGACGGACCCGAAGAGAAAGCCCCAGAAGAGGAGCGAGACCGGGTCGCGCCCGCCGACCACGTGCTCGGCGAGCAGGACGTACGTCGCGTACGCGAACGCGCCACCGAGTGCGAAGAGGATCCCCGGGGTCGAGAGCGACGTCCCGCCGCCGAAGACGTCGACGATCAGCGCGAGGCCGGTCAGTGCGAGCGTGAGCGCGGCCCAGACCCGGCGCCGCACATGCTCGTGGTAGTAGAACCGCGCCCAGAGCGCGACGAGGAGCGGCGCGAGGTACTCGATCAGGAGCGCAACGCCGATCGTCAACCGGTGGATCGCGAGGAAGTAGAAGAACTGCACGAAGGCGAGCCCCGCGACGCCGAACGTGACGACGTAGGGCAGCTCGCGCCGCGTCAGCCTGAGCCGGCTCGGTGCGATCACCGCGAGGATCGCGAGGAGCCCGGCGGCCGCGCCGAGCGAACGGAGCTGCGCGAGCCGCTCGGATGACAGGCCGGTCGAGAGGATCGTCTTCGACACGGCGCCGTTCACGCCCCAGAGCACGGCCGCAGAGGCGGCCATCAGGTAGCCGAGGCGCGGGTGGCGCCGGCGCGCCGGCTCGACGGGGAACGGGGCTTCCGACATGAGCCGCGCAACCTACCCTTGGGTGGGATGGAGACGAAGCGGGACGTCGGAGTCGTCCTCTCGGGCGGCGGCGCGAACGGCGTGATGATGGAGCTCGGGTTCCTGCAGCGCTTGCGCGAGAGCGTCCTCTGGCCGCGCATCGGGGTGATCTTCGGCACCTCGTCGGGCGCACTGTCCGGCTCGATGGCCGCACTCGACCGGCTCGACGACCTCGAGGCGTTCCTCATGGACCTCCAGCCCGAGCAGGCGTTCCGCCCGAACCGTCTCTGGCGGCTGCCGTTCCTCGGGCTGCACGACTACGCGCTGCCGAAGACGATCGACGACTGGTTCGGCGACATGACCGAGGTCGCCCGCGACCTCGTCGATGCGCCCATCGAGCTCGTCGTCGTCGCCACCGACGTGAGTGACCATCATCAACACGAGGTCGAGGACTACGAGCTGCGGTACTCGTCGCGCACGACCCCACCCGACGATCTCGCGCACGCAGTGCTCGCGTCGGCGGCGGTGTCTGCGCTCGTCTTGCCTCTGCGCGTCGGCGATCACATCGCGACCGACGGGGCGTGGGTGCGCAACTTCCCGCTCGGCCTCGCCTACGAGCACCCGGACGTCGAGATGATCGTCGCGTTCCGCTACCTCGCGAGCTACGCGCGGCTCGGCGTCGGCGCGCTGCAACCGCTCAAGCGCCGCCTGCAGCGCTTCCGCAAGATCCCGCCGATCCGCGCATTCCTCGCAGAGATCGACGAAGCGGAAGCGCGTGCCGAGCGCGGCGAGCCGGCACATCTGGCTGACATGATCGTGCGGCTCGCTCGCGTGTCGATCATGCGGAACACGCAGCGCGAGGAGCGGCTGGCAGAGGAGAAGGATCTCTCTCTGCGCGAGCTACGCGCACTGCGCCACGACGTGCTCGCGCTCCTCGACGACGCAGCGCTGCGCCAGGCGATCGACGAGCGGTTCGGCGCCGCGCGGTTCCCGTTCCGTCACGACCGGATCGTGCCGCGCATCGTCGTGCGTGGGACGACCGAAGGTGTCGATCTCGAGCCGGGCTTCCGCACGCAGCCTCGCTGGACGGACGAGGAGAAGATGCTGCTCGTGCGGCGCGGCTGGGAGCTCGCGGACATCGAGCTGCGCGCGATCGAGCCCGACTGAGCCTCTGGAGTCCTCCGATCGGGACGGTCGGATTCGAACCGACGGCTTCTGCCTCCCAAAGGCAGCGCTC
>CAZDEX010000165.1:0-5069 GCA_964504405.1 uncultured Gaiellales bacterium
GGACCTCCGCCTTATCAGAGCGGCGCTCTAACCAACTGAGCTAATCGCCCGCGCCGGCGCATGATAGCGGGGTCGCGTTTGCCCCATTGGCCGGGGGTAATCTAGGACCAGATGGTGGAGATGTCGATCTACGGAGTGTCCTTCGACATCGTCGGCAAGCAGCCGATCGTGCTGTTGAAGACCGCCGAGGGCAACCGGTACCTGCCGATCTGGATCGGCCACTCCGAGGCGGCGGCGATCCTGACCAAGCTGCAGGGAACGCCGGTGCCGCGTCCGCTCACGCACGACCTGCTCGTCAACATCCTCGGCGAGCTCGACGCCGAGGTCGTGCGCGTCACGGTGACCGAGCTGCGCGACAACACATTTCACGCCGCGATCACGATCGCGCAGAATGGCACCGAGGTCGAGATCGACTCGCGCTCGTCCGACGCAATCGCCGTCGCCGTGCGCGCGCACGCGCCGATCTTCGCGGCCGACGACGTGATCGAGGAGTCTGCGATCGAGATGGAAGGCGACGAGGTCAACGAAGAAGAGATCGTCGACGAGTTCAAGCGCTTTCTCGACAAGGTGTCCGCCGAGGACTTCCTGGCGGCAGAGGTCGAGACCGAAGACGTCGAAGAAGCCGAAGTCGAAGACGACGACGACTAGGAGAGCTCGCGCTTGGTGAGCGCGAGCAGTTCCGCGTAGAACGCACGCAGGCCCTCGTCGCTGAGCGGCCCGCCGTTCTCCGCTGCGCGCTCGGCGAAGAGCTGCGCCTCGCGCTCCGGGTCCACGAATGCGAGCCCGCGCTCGTCCTTGTACCGCTTCAGCTCTGCCACGAGCTCGAGCCGCCGGTTGACGAGCTCGACGATCTCGCGATCGGTCGCGGAGATCAGAGAGCGCAGCTCGTCCATCACGTGTAGACGATCGCGGAAACCGCCGCGCCGCGCAACGCAGAAAATCTAGCGCTGAATGGTGACCGCGGCGACGAGCGCGATGAGATTGAAGGCGCCGTGGAGGACCATCCCGGGAATGACGCTGTTCGTGCGCGAGCGGATCCATGCGAGCACGCAGCCGAACGCGGCGATCACCGGCAGCGAGACGAGCAAGCCGTGCGCGAGCCCGAACAGGAGCCCGACGACGACGATCGCCGGCCAGCGCCCGAAGCGCTCGAGCAGCGAGTAGCCGAGCCCGCGGAACATCAGCTCCTCGACGAACGGCACGAAGATGCAGATCGCCGCGGCGTTCGCCACGTAGACGAACGCGTGCCTCGGCTCCCACTTGTCGGGCGTCAGCCCCTGCTCGTTGCCGGGATGGGCAAGCGCCGTGTACGCGATCTCGAACGCGTAGACGGCGACGAGTGCGACCCCGATCGTGCGTGCCGTCCGCCAGAGCCCGTCGGGACGGCGCAGGGCGAGCAAGCGGGCGCTGAAACCGGCGATCGCCAGGACCACGACCAGGACGAAGCCGTCCTGGATCAGCGTGCCGGCGAAGGTCGCCCACTGGTAGAGGACGTTGGGGCCCGGCTTGCCGGAGGAAGCACGCGACCCGTAGCCGATCGCGATCATCGCGGCGACGAGGACGAGCCACGCCCCCAGCCGCCACTGGTCCTCCCTACCATGCGGCGACGTGGCCGAACGCTCGTTCACTCCAGCCGAGGCTAACAGCGCCCTCTCCGAGGTGCGGCCGGTGGCCGAGCGGCTCGTCGCGCTGCGCCTGCGCATGCGCGAGCTCGAGCGCGAGCAGGGCACGCACGTCACCGCGATCGGCGGGAACGGGGGCGGCTACGCGGCGAGTGATCTGAACGCGGCGCAGGCCGAACTGAGCGGGCTCGCCGACGCGGCGATCGCCTGCGTCGAGAAGCTCGAGGAGCTCGGCGTCGTCGTGAAGGACCTCGACCTCGGCCTGCTCGACTTTCCCGCGGAGCGCGGCGGCGGCGAGGTGTTGCTTTGCTGGCACGTCGGGGAAGAGTCGGTCGAGTTCTGGCACGGCCTCGAAGAGGGCTACGCCGGGCGGAAACCGATCGACTGGAGCGAATAGCTGACGATGAGCTCGTTCTGGCAGCACCTCCTGATTGCGGCCATCGTGATCCTCGTCGCGACCGTCGCCGCGCGCATCGTCGACTGGCGCATCTCGCGGCATCAGCTCGATCCGAGCTCGGCCACCCGGTACAACGTCCTGCGCCGCGCGATCTTCTCGACGATCGTCTTCGTCGGGCTGCTCTCGGCCCTGCTCGTGATCCCGCAGGTGCGGGCGCTCGCCGGCGGCGTGCTCGCCTCGTCGGCCGTGATCGGCCTCGTGATCGGCTTCGCGAGCCAGCGCACGATCGGGAACGTCGTGGCGGGGATCCTGATCGCGATCACCCAGCCGCTCCGGCTCGGCGACGAGGTGGAGATCGAGGGAACGCGCGGGATCGTCGAGGAGATCGGCCTCACCTACACCTGGATCCGCACCCCTGGCGGCGACCGGCTGGTCGTCCCGAACGAGAAGCTCGCCTCCGAGACGATCAAGAACGCGACGATTCGCCGGCAGGAGAGCCTCGTCGAGGTCACAATCCAGGTGCCCGCCTCCGCAGATCTCCGGGCGGTGGAGAACTCTTTGCAGGGAATCGCCGAAGAGGTATATGTGACCGACCTGAACGCCGACAAGGCCACGCTCGTCGTGCGTAAGCGCATCCCGTTCGGGGAGGAGCGCCTGCACGCCGAGAGCGCTCTCCGCGTCGCGGTCGCCGACCAGCTGAAGCAGCAGCGGGTGATCGGCTCCTGATGGCACCCCGCCACGGCGACGACCTCGACTTCATCCTCGCGAAGCGCTCGCGCAAGCGGAAGCGCGCGAACCGCATCACGCGCCGCCGTCGCGCGGGCGTGATCGCCGGGACGATTGCGATCGCGTTCATCGTCGCGGTTCTCACGTTGGGCTTCGGCGCGGGCGCGGCACTGACCGCGAGCTGCGACCTCAACTCGCTGCGGCCGGTCGAGATCGGGCAGAACTCGTTCGTCTACGCGAAGGACGGCTCCCTCCTCGGCTCGATCCCTGCCGAGCGCAACCGCGAGCCCGTCACGACCGCGCAGATGTCGAGGTGGCTGCCGAAGGCGACGGTCGACATCGAGGACCGCCGCTTCTGGCAGCACGGCGCGGTGGACTACGTCGGCATCGCGCGTGCGGCGTGGAAGGACGTGACCGCAGGCAAGGTCGTGCAGGGTGGCTCGACGATCACGCAGCAGCTCGTGCGGAATCTCTACACGGGGCAGGAGCGCACGTTCAACCGCAAGATCAAGGAAGCGTGCCTCTCGATCAAGCTCGCGCAGAAGAAGACGAAGCCGTGGATCCTCAACGAGTACTTGAACACCGTCTACTACGGCAACCACGCGTACGGCGTCGAGGCCGCCGCGCAGACGTACTTCTCCAGGCACGCGAAGGAGCTCACGCTGCTGCAGGCGGCGCTGATCGCAGGCCTGCCGCAGGCGCCGTCGGTCTACGACCCGTACCACAATCCGCAGGCCGCGCTCGACCGGCGTGACGAGGTGCTGCGCGCGATGCTGAAGAACAGGGACATCACCCTTAGGCAGTACGACGTCGCCGCGCGCTCGAACACGCTCGACCTGAGAGCCGGCCGCATCTACACGCGCATCAAGCAGCCGTACTTCTTCTCGTACGTGATCGACGCGCTCGACCACCAGTACGGCTCGAACACCGTGCGCCAGGGCGGGCTCAAGGTCTACACGACGATCGATCCGCGCCTGCAGCGCCTGGCGAACAAGGCAATCGTCGACATCCTCCCGTACAAGACCGATCCGGCCGCGGCGATCGTGTCGGTCGAGCCGGGCACCGGCGCGATCCGCGCGATGACTGCGGTGGTGCGGAGGGCGGGCAATCAGTTCAACCTCGCTGCGCAGTCGGCGCGCCAGGCGGGCTCGACGTTCAAGACGTTCGTGCTCGCATCGGCGATCGAGAAGGGGATCGATCCCGACTCGACCTACTACACCTCGGCGCCGTTCACCTGCTCGCTGGGACCGTGGTGTCAGACCCCCTGGACGGTGCACACCTACGAGAACTCCTACAGCGGGTCGATCTCGGTCACGCGTGGGACGCTCTCGTCCGACAACACGGTGTACGCGCAGCTGACGCTCGATGTCGGGCCGCGCTACGTCTGGCAGATGGCCCACCGGCTCGGCGTGCACATGTCGCCCGACACGCCGGTTGCATCGATCGGCCTCGGTTCCCTGTCGGTCTCGCCGCTCGACATGGCGGCCGCGTACGCGACGTTCGCCGCGATGGGCGTGTACGCGAAGCCGATGGCGATCACGAAGGTGATCCTGCCGGGCGGCCACGAGGACAGGGACTCCGGCTGGGGGAAGCCGCAGACGAAGCGCGCGTTGTCGCAGGCGGTCGCGTGGAAGGTGACGGACGTGCTGCGCCAGAACGCGCTCTACGGCACCGGCGCGGGCTCAGGGGACGGCTTGCATCCGAACGCCGGCAAGACGGGAACGACCGAGAACCACGCCGACGCCTGGTTCGACGGCTACACGCGGCAGCTCTCGACCGTCGTCTGGATGGGCTATCCGACCGGCGAGATCCCGATGACGAACGTGCACGGCGTCGCGGTCGCGGGCGCGACGTTCCCCGTTCCGATCTGGCACGCGTACATGGCCGCCGCGTTGTGGAATCACCAGGAGCTCGGCTTCGAGCTGCCCGACACGTATCCGGTCTACCACTCGATCACCCGTGGGAGCTACGGGAGCTTCGGCTCCTACTACACGCAGACCTACAGGTCCACGCCGGCCACTCCGGCCGCGCCGGCCGCGACGACCAGGAGCCACCAGGCGCCGGCCGCGACGCAGCCCGCTGCGCCCGCGCCGAAGTCGCACAACCCACCGCCGCGCCCGACGCCGAAGACGACGCACTCCACGTCTCCGCCGGCTCCCCCGCCGCCGACCACGACGGCTCCGCCTACGCCTCAGCCGACGACGACCACCGAGCCCCCGCCTCCTCCTGGCTAGCCGTCGCGGCGCGACGGTCTGCGCCGCCGCGACGCTCGGCTTCGTCACCGCGTGCGTCGTCGTCGCATGGCTCCCGCGCTGCCCTGCGCG
>CAZDEX010000166.1:0-2902 GCA_964504405.1 uncultured Gaiellales bacterium
ATGCCGGGTGTGCGCAGCATCGACCGGAAGACGCCGGCGCGCGTGTGCCCGTAGGCGGCGGCCATCACGTTCTCCTTCACCGACATGTTGAGGAAGAGGCGCAGCGTCTGGAACGTGCGGGAGATCCCGCGCTGGCTGATCTGATGCGGCTCGAGCCCGACGACGCTCTGACCGTCGAAGACGATGTCGCCCGTCTGCGGCCGGTAGATGCCCGTGATCAGGTTGAAGAGCGTCGTCTTGCCGGCGCCGTTCGGGCCGATCACGCTCACGATCTCGCCCTCGTCGACGTGCAGGTCGAGCTCGTCGACGACCCTGAGGCCGCCGAACGAGAGCGAGACGCGCTCGAGGCTGAGGAGCGGCATCAGACGATCTCCACGCGCCGCTCGCCGAGCAGCCCGTTCGGGCGGATGATCATCAGCGCGATCAGGATCAGCCCGAGCACGATGTAGCGCGCAGGCTCGGGCTTCGAGAGCATCACGTTCTCCCAGGTGAACGCGCCGAGGTACAGCGTCGGCACGAGCAGGATGAGCCGCGGGAGCCCGCGCAGCGTCGTCAGCAGGAGCACCAGGCAGATCACGCCGATGTACGCGGTCGGCGCAACCCAACGCGCGGGCTGCGCGGGCGCGACGACCCAGTGGTCGATCGCGCCCTGGAACCCGCCCGCCTTCTCGCCCGCGACCCAGGAGGCGTTGTACGCGCGTGCGGCTTCGTGGGCGATGAACCCGAACGCGATCGTCGCGACGGCAACCGGGGCGAGGGCGCGGGAACGGCGCGCCGCGTAGAACAGTCCGACCGCAAGCGCGACGAAGAAGATGAGGCGCGACTTCGACGGGTCGCGCAGCATCTCGAGGAGCGGGCTGACGATCAGCGCGCCGAGCACGACGCCCGACTGGCTGCCCGATCCGCCGAGGATGACCATCGTGTACACGGTGATCAGCAGGACGAAGTAGAACGTGAGCGGAAAGACGCTCGCGTTCAGCGCAGCGAAGAGCGAT
This sequence comes from uncultured Gaiellales bacterium, assembly GCA_964504405.1. Taxonomy (GTDB): domain Bacteria; phylum Actinomycetota; class Thermoleophilia; order Gaiellales; family Gaiellaceae; genus PALSA-600. The sequence goes on from CAZDEX010000166.1 coordinate 996, forward strand.
CCCGTCAACGCGGCGACGGCGGCGCCGAAGGCGAAGCTCATCAGCTTCAGCCAGTTGACCGGCATGCCCATCGCCTCCGCCGCGAGCGGGTCCTCACGCAGCGAGCGCCACGCGCGGCCGGTCCGCGAGTTGTTCACGAAGCGCAGCGCGACGAACACCACCGCGAAGAACCCGAGCGCGACGTAGAGGTACGTCACCGCGAACACGCCGCCGTGCTGCACGACGAGGTCGTGGCCGAAGAGATGGAACGGGTCGACGTTGAGGATCCCGTTCGGCCCGCCGGTCAGGTTCTTGCCGTGCACGCTGTCCCCGTTCGTCATCACGGTCTGGAACAGCTGCAGGAAGAAGAGCGTGACGATCGCGAGGTAGTCGCCCGTCAGTCGTCGCGACGGGAGGCCGACCAGGAAGCCCGCCACTGCGCCGACGACGATCACGATCAGGATGCTGAGCGGCGTCGGCAGGTGGTAGCCGAACTTCGCCGAGTCGAGGATCGCGTAGGTGTACGCGCCGATCCCGTAGAACGCCACGTAGCCGAGGTCGAGCAGCCCGCCCCAGCCGACGACGACGTTCAGCCCTAGCGCGAGCAGCATGTAGATCACGGTGTCGAAGCCGACGCGGCGCACGTAGCCGCTCGACTCGAAGACCGGAAGCAGCGAGAACGCCGCGAGGAAGAGGATCAGCCACGCCCACCAGGGCACGCGGCGCACGCGGTCCTCGATCTGCGTGTAGAGCCGGCCGTGCCGCGCGCGCCGTTCGTCGTGGCGCGCGACCCACTCGTCCTGCCCGACGGCGGGCCCCTCGTGCATCCCGTTCGGCGTCGAGTCCGACATCAAACCTTGCGGATGTCCGCCCGTCCGAGGAGCCCTTGCGGGCGGAAGATCATGAACGCGATCAGGATCGAGAACACGATCAGGTCCGACCACTTGGTCGAGATGTAGCCCTGCGCGTACGACTCCGCGAAGCCGAGCAGCAGCCCGCCGGCCATCGCGCCGGGGATCGAGCCGATGCCGCCGATCACCGCGGCGGTGAAGCCCTTGAGCCCCGTGACGAAGCCGATCGCGACGGTGGTCGGGACGCGCAGCGACTGGAGCACGCCTCCGGCACCCGCGAGCGCGGAGCCGAGCACGAACGTGAACACGATCACGCGGTCGATGTTGATCCCCATCATCGAGGCGGCTTCGCGGTCGTACGACGTCGCGCGCATCGCCTTGCCGGTGCGCGTGCGGTTCACGAGGTACCACAGCACGACCATCAGCACGACGGCGGCGACGATCGTGATGATGCGCAGCAGCGCGACGTGGACGTTGCCGATGTCGATGCCCTTTGTGTACAGGGACGCGTTGTCGAGGCTGAAAATGTCGTAGTTGCGCGGCTGCGCGCCGAAGAGCAGCTGCATCGAGTTCGCAAGGAAAAAGGAAACGCCGAGCGCGCTGATCAGCGGCGCGATGCGTGGCGCGTCGCGCAGCGGCCGGTACGCAAACCGCTCGATCGCGACCCCAAGGGCGGCGCAGCCGGCCATTCCGGCAGCGACCATGATCGTGATCAGGAGCCACACCGGCACGACCGGGTTCGTCGTTCCGCCGAGGAGCTGCAGCACCCCGAAGCCGATGAACGTGCCGACCATGAACACGTCGCCGTGCGCGAAGTTCAGCAGCTTGAGCACGCCGTAGACGAGCGTGTAGCCGAGGGCGATCAGCGCGTACACGCTGCCGATCGTCAGGCCGTCGACTGTCAGCTGGATGAAGGTGTCCACAGGTTCTCGATATGCCAGGGGCGGCCCGGGAATCCCCGGACCGCCCCCACCGTGCCGTTCGTCAAGCGCCTACCCGACGAGCTTGTACGAGCCGTTCGACTGAATCTGGAAGATGTAGAACTTCGCGTTCAGCGGGTCGTTGGTCTTCGTCGAC
>CAZDEX010000166.1:2912-5045 GCA_964504405.1 uncultured Gaiellales bacterium
GAGGATCCAGTTGTTGATCTTCACCTTCTTGATGTTGCGGAGCACGAGCTGCCGCGTCGCGGTGCCGTGTCCCTGCTTGCACGCCAGCTTGATCGCGTTCATCGCGACCTGCGCCGCGCCATAGCTCGGCGGGCCGAACGACCCCACGGACTTGCCGGGGTTGTCCCGCTTCCATCCGGCGATGAGCGCAGCGTCGGCGCTGATGCCCGTGATGTCCGGAGCGAAGTTCGACACGTACGAGCCCGGGGCCTTGAAGGCCGACGAGTCGTTCGAGCCGTCACCGCCGAACACGTGCGCCTTCTTGCCCTGCTCGATCAGCTGCTGGGCGAACGTCTGCGCGTCGCCCGGCTTCTGCGTCGGGAAGAAGACGATGTCGGCATCGCTCGGGACCTTCGTCACGTACGCCGAATAGTCGGTCGTCGTGTTCGGGGCCGAGAGCCGGGTCGTTGCGACGCCCGCCTTCTTCAGCGTCGCCTCGACCGCGTCGGACAGGCCGACCGAGTACGGCTCCTGGAAGTCGAGGAGCACGACCTTCTTCACGTGCAGCGTCTTGATCATGTAGTTCGCGTCCGTCGGGCCCTGGATGTAGTCGCCGGGGACGACGCGGAAGAACGCCGACGTCGCCTCCTTCGGCGAGCCCTGGGTCAGGGACGTGCGCGTCGCCGACGGCGAGATGTGCGCGATCTTCGCCTGGCCGTAGGTCGCACTCGATGCCGCGACCGCGCCCGAGGTGGACGGGCCGAGCACGACGAGGACGCTCTTGTCGCCCACGTACTTCTGGGCGAGCGTCTGTGCGACCGCCGCACCCTGCTCGACCGGCGTGTCGCCGAGGACGAACTTGATCTTCAGGCCGAGCGTCGGGGCGAGCGTCTTGACGGCGTACTTCGCCCAGCTGCCCTGCTCCGCACCGAGGAAGCCGGCACCGCCGGTGACCGGGGTGACGAGTGGCAGCGTGATCGTGCTGTTGCAGTTCACACCCGCGGCCGCGACCTGCGCGACCTTTGGGGAGCCCTGCGCGCTCGCAGCCACGACAGTGGTCGCGAGAACCGCGAGGGCGAGACCGATCGCCTTCTTCATTACGTGTGTCCTCCTTGCCGGGGGCAATCCGCTGGGGGGAAAGGCGGGTTGAAGAGTCCGAGTCTCCCCGCCACCGACCTCGGTGTCAATGATCAAATCCTGAGCGCGTTCACCCACCCTGCTGTATCGAGGAACTGGCGGAAGCGGATTGCCTGCCCGCCCTCGATCGTCCAGACGTGGACGAACGGCACATCGAGCGGATTCCCGGTCGCCTTCGCGCGACCGCGGTAGCGCCCGAGCACCACCACGTGGTCGCCCGCCTCGAGGAACTCGTCGGGCCGGGCCGTGAACTCGTCCCACCACTCCTCGTCGAGGGGGTCGAAGATGTTCCGCTTCACCTCGGCGAGGCCGCGATAGGTGCCGCCGTGCGGGAGGCCTTGTGCCTGCTGCCACTCGATGTCCGGGTGCATGTCTGCCAGCACGCCGTCCATGTCCTTCCGCTCGAACGCGTCATAGGAGCGCTTCACGATCTCGACAGGGGTCATGCACGTAGGTTATTCACGTGCCCGAGCAGCAGCTCTTCACGCAGCGCGTCGTCGACCTCGACGGCGCAGGCGGCCACGACACCTGCGACGAGGTGCTGTACGTCCTCGAGGGGACAGGCCGAATCGCGATCGGCGGCGAGGAGCACGACCTCCGCCCGGGCGTCGCCGTCTTCGCCGCGCGCGGCACGCGCTGGTCGGCGTCGGGCGCTCGCGCCGTGTCGGTGCTCGTCCACGACCCCGACCCGTCGTCGGGCCACGCGGTGCTCGACCTCGCCGCAGCCGAGCGCGGCAACGCGACGGCCGGCCGCGAGTTCGTGCTGGGCGCCACGCCCGAGGTCGGCTGCGCGTCGGTGACGCAGTTCATCGGCCTGGTGCCGCCGGGGCGCGCGCCGGAGCACTTCCACACCTACGACGAGGTGATCACCGTCCTCGAAGGCGAAGGCGTCTTTCATGCAGGCGGCGAGGAGACGCGGCTCGGGCCGGGCTCCGTCGTGCACCTCCCCGCGCGGCAGGTGCACTGCCTCGAGAACACCGGCGACTCCGAGCTGCGGCTGCTCGGCGTGTTCCGGCC
>CAZDEX010000167.1:0-5029 GCA_964504405.1 uncultured Gaiellales bacterium
GGCGCAGCGCAAGCTCGCCGCCCTCGGCCTCGACCCCCTCGAGCCGAATCGCGGCGTCCGCGTCCGCACGTTGTCGCACGAGGACCTGCGCGAGGCCTTTCTCGTCCGCGCAGAGCTCGAGGCGCTCATCACCGAGGTCGCGGCGCGCAAGATGACGGACGAGTCGCTCGCCGAGCTCGAGGAGTGCGAGAAGCGGTTCACCCGGCTGACGAAGGAAGTCCGCTCGCACGACCCCGGCGGTGCGCGCCGCTCGCTGATGGCCGACTGGATGCGCGCGAACCACGCGTTCCACGACGTCCTCTACCGGACCGCCGACATGCCCTACGTCGAATCGGTCGCGAAGGCGGCGCGGCGCACCTTCACCGGCCCTGCGGTCTGGGCCCCGTCCGACGATCACCTCGATCGTCTGTACGAGCGGAACCAGGCCGAGCACCGCGCGATCCGCGGTGCGCTCGAGGCCGGTTCGGTCGCGGGCGCGCGCGAGCTCGCACACGAGCACGTCATGCACTCCTTCGAGCTGCTGACGACGATCCTCGAGCACGTCGGCGCCGACTGGGCACGCACGAACTGACCTTCACCACCCGCCCAGAGCTCCGCGGATCGTTCGGCGCGGTGGCGTCGACCCACTGGCTCGCATCTGCATCGGGGATGGCGGTGCTCGAGCGCGGCGGGAACGCGTTCGATGCGGCGTGCGCCGCCGGCTTCGTGCTGCAGGTCGTCGAGCCGCACCTGAACGGCCCGGGCGGCGACCTTCCCGCCGTGTTCTGGCCGGCCGCGCGCGGGGAGCCACTCGTCCTGTGTGCGCAGGGCGTGGCGCCTGCGACGGCGACGATCGACGCGTTCCGCGCGCGCGGCCACGTGCTCGTCCCCGGCATCGGCCTCGAAGCGGCGTGCGTGCCCGGCTCGTTCGGCGGCTGGCTGCTGCTGCTCGAGCAATTCGGGACGTGGCCGCTCGCCGACGTGCTCGCGTTCGCGATGCACTACGCGGAGCACGGCTTCCCCGTCCTCCCCGACATCACGGCCACGATCGAGAAGGCCGAGCCGCTGCTGCGCACGTGGCCGGCCTCCGCCGAGCTGTACCTACCTGCGCCGCAGCCCGGCACGACGATGCGCAATCCGCAGCTCGCCGCGACGTGGCGCCGGCTGCTCGAGGAGTCGGGCGGGACGGTGGAGGGAGCGCGGCGCGTCTACTACGAAGGCTTCGTCGCGGACGAGATCGACCGCTTCTCGCGCGCACACGACGGCTTCCTGACGGGCGACGACATGTCGGCGTGGCGCGCGACCCTCGAGCCGCCCGCGACCTACGACTACCGCGGCGTGACCGTGTGCAAGACGGCGGCGTGGGGGCAAGGCCCGTCGGCGTTGCAGCAGCTCGCGCTGCTCGAGGGCTTTGACGTCGCGGACATGTCCGATGCGGAGCTCGTGCACGTGCTGACCGAGTGCGCGAAGCTGGCCTTCGCGGACCGGGATGCAAACTACGGTGATGCAGAGGTACCTCTACGTCACCTCCTGTCCGAGACGTACACGGCCGAGCGGCGCTCGCTGATCGGCGACGAAGCGAGCGGCGAGCTGCGCCCGGGCCTCGGCCGCCTGCCGACCGTGCAGGCGAGTGACGGGCGCTCCCTCGCGGGCGCGGGCGAGCCGATGCGGGGCGACACGGTGCACCTCGACGTCGCCGACCGCTTCGGCAACCTGGTCTCCGCGACGCCGAGCGGCGGCTGGCTCCAGAGCTCGCCGACGATCCCCGCGCTCGGCTGGCCGCTCGGGACCCGTGCGCAGATGTTCTGGCTCGAGGAAGGGCTGCCGTCGTCGCTCGCTCCCGGCAAGCGGCCGCGGACGACGCTGTCACCTGGGCTCGTCCTGCGCGACGGGGAGCCGTGGCTCGCCTACGGCACGCCCGGCGGCGACCAGCAGGAGCAGTGGGCGCTCCACGCGCTCGTCCGCCACGTCGACCGAGGGCTCAACCTGCAGGAGGCGATCGACGCGCCGGAGTGGCACACCGACCACCTGATCTCGTCGTTCTATCCTCGCGGCGTCAGGCTGCGGTCGCTCGCCGTCGAGTCCCGCTTCGGCGACGCGACGATCGCCGACCTGCGCGGTCGTGGCCACGAGGTGACGGTGACGCCGCCGTGGTCACTCGGCCGCGTCAGCGCGGTCGTGCGCGAGCGAGGCGAGCTACGGGCCGCCGCCAACGCGCGGGCGATGCAGGGCTACGCGGTCGCGAGATAGACGACGAGCGCCGTCATCCCGGCGAGCGCCAGAAGCACCACGAGCTTGAAGAGCGGCGTCGGGAATTCCTCGCGAGGGCGAAGCATCCCCGCGTGCATCGGTAGCGCGGTGCGCCGGCCCCATCCCTCGGTCAGGCGCGGAAGTAGCGCGATGCCGACATCTTCTGCATACTTTCTCGCATAGTTCCGGCGTAGCCCCCATCTGGCCCTAGGATGGCCGCTCCGATGAGCGGGGATAGCGCTGTGGAACCGAAGCAGATGGAACCGAGGTACGAGCCGCGCGGCGTCGAGGAGCGCTGGCAGCGCGCGTGGGAAGAGGAGGGCCTCTACAACGCCGACCCCGACCCGTCGCGCACGCCGTACGTCGACGCGCACCCGCCGCCCAACGTGACCGGCGAGCTGCACATGGGCCACGCCCTCCAGCTTTCGATCGGCGACACGATGATCCGCTGGAAGCGCATGCAGGGCTTCAACACGCTCTTCCAGCCCGGCTACGACCACGCGGGCATCTCGACGCAGAACGTCGTCGAGAAGGCGCTCATCGCCGAAGGCACGTCGCGTCAAGAACTCGGTCGCGAGGCATTCGAGGAGCGCGTGTGGGAGTGGCTGCGGCTCTACGGCGGCAAGATCCTCAACCAGTTCCGGCGCATGGGCGCGTCGCTCGACTACCGCCGCACGCGCTTCACCATGGACGAGGGCTACGTGCGAGCGGTCATGCGCTGGTTCGTGCACCTCTACCGCAAGGGCTACATCTACCGCGCGAACCGGATCATCAACTGGTGCCCGCATCACGAGACGTCGCTCTCGGACCTCGAGCTCGAGCACGTGGACACCGACGACACGTTGACGACGATCCGCTACCCGCTCGCGGACGGCGACGGGTACATCGCGATCGCGACGGTGCGCCCCGCGACGATCCCCGCCGACGTGGCCGTCGCCGTGCACCCGGACGACGACCGCTACAAGCACCTGATCGGCCGCGAGGTGATCGTGCCGTGGACGGAGAACCGCGTGCCCGTGATCGCAGACGAACGCGTCGAACGAGATTTCGGCACGGGCGCGCTGAAGATCACGCCCGGCCACGACCCCACCGACTTCGCGATCGGGCGCGACCACGGCCTGCCGGAGCCGATGTGCATCGGCCCCGACGGGCGCGTGACCGCCGCCGGCCTCGAAGGGCTGACGCAGAAGCAAGCCGAGAGGAAGATTGTCGAGTGGCTGGAGGAGCGGGGCCAGCTCGAGAAGCGCGAGCACTACCGGCACAGCGTCGCGTACTGCGAGCGCTGCCACTCCCGCATCGAGCCGCTCATCTCGCTGCAGTGGTGGTGCTCGATGGAAGAGCTCAAGAAGCCCGCGCTCGAAGCGCTCCGGAGCAACACGGTCACCTACCATCCGGAGAGCCAGCACCGCTTCGCGATCCGCTCCCTCGAGGACGCGCCGGACTGGAACATCTCGCGCCAGATCTGGTGGGGCCATCAGCTGCCGGTCTGGTACTGCCCCGACGGCCACATCACCGTCGAGGAGACCGAGCCGCCGGCCTGCGAGACGTGCGGGTCGACAGAGCTCACGCGCGAGACCGACGTGCTCGACACGTGGTTCTCGTCGGCGCTCTGGCCGTTCGCGACGCTCGGCTGGCCCGACGAGTCGCCCGACCTCGACTACTTCTACCCGGGCCACCTGCAGACGACCGCGCGCGAGATCATTCGCCTCTGGGAGAACCGCATGATCTTCTCGGGGCTCGAGCTGCTCGGCGATCCGCCGTTCACCGACGTCGTCATCCACTCCACGGTGCTGGCGCCCGACGGCCGGCGGATGTCGAAGTCGCTCGGGACGGGCATCGACCCGATCGACATCATTGACAAGTACGGCACGGACGCGACGCGGTACGGGCTGATGAAGAACTCGCTCACGCAGGACGTGCGCTTCTCGTACTCCGCGATCGAAGAGGGCGGCAAGCTCTCGAACAAGCTCTGGAACGCGGCGCGCCTGATCGTCACTGCGTGCGAGGGCGCGCTGCCCGCGGAGAAGCCTGCGTCGCTCGAGGAGCGCTGGATCCTCGCGCGCCTCTCCCAGACCCAGCGCGCGCTCGAGGCGTTCCTCGCCGAGTTCGACTACGCGCACTCGATGGACGAGCTGTACCACCTCACCTTCGACGATTTCTGCGACTGGTACCTCGAAGCGATCAAGGGCCGCCTGTACGACGGCGACGCCGACGCGCGCGCGACTGCGACCGCAGCGCTCGAGCGGCTGCTCAAGCTGCTGCATCCCGCGCTCCCGCACGTGACGGAGGAGATCTGGTCGTTCCTGCCCGGACGCGAGACGCGGCTGATCGTCGCGCCGTGGCCCGAGGCGGGCGACGATGCGGAAGCGGGTGCGCTGACCCGCGTGCAGGAGGCGGCACAGGTGTTCCGGCGCTCCGGCGTGATCCCGCCGCTCGAAGGGGACGAGCGCCGCATCTTCGATGCCGTCGTGAAGCCCGAGCGCGGGAAGGCGAACGGGAACGCCGACGCCGAGCGCGAGCGGCTGCGCAAGGAGATCGCACGCGCGGAGAAGCAGCTCGCGAACGAACGCTTCGTCGCGAACGCGCCGGCGGCGGTCGTCGACGCCGAGCGCGAGAAGCTCGAGCGCTACCGGCGCGAGCTCGATGCCATCGGCGACTGAATGGCTGGAGTCGTTGTCCCCTTGGCCCGCTGACGGCTTCGGGACGGAGCGGATGCGCGAGCTGCTCGCCCGGCTCGGCAACCCTGAGCGGTCGTTCGAGGCCGTGCACGTCGTCGGGACGAAGGGCAAGTCGACGGCGG
>CAZDEX010000168.1:0-5002 GCA_964504405.1 uncultured Gaiellales bacterium
CTAGGCGCTCCTCGCAGCGATCGACTCGAGCGTCGTCGCGCCGTTCGTGAACGCGCAGCGGATCTGCACCCTGTCGCCCGTCTTGAACTTCGCGAGGATCGCGGCGGACTTGTCGGGCGGGATCGCGCAGATCAGCCCGGCGACGGTGATCGAGCCCGCCGAGAGCGCCGCGATCGTGCCGCGGGCGGAGCTGTTCTGCGACGGCTGCGCCGCCTTGCACCCGACCGAGCTCGTCTCGACCGCCGACCCGCCCGACGTCGTCCCGCCGAGCCGTCCGCTCGTGAACGCGCTCCCCGGCACGAACCCCGCGGAGAGGTTGGCGATCAGCTTCGTGCTCGCGTCGTGCGCGTGACCGACCACGAGCCCGACGAGCGTTCCGTGGTCGTAGACGGCCGAGTACGTGGCCACCGTGTTCCGGCCGTTCGCGACGTCGATCGACAACGAGCCCGTGACCGCGCCGACGCCGTCGGTCGTGTTGACGACGCTGCGTGCGCGAAGCGTGAGCGCTCCGGTGAGATCGGCCGCACCGGCCGCGGTGCCGTTGTACTTCCCGTCGGTCGTGACGATTGTCTTGTTGTCGGTCGTCAGGCACGACCTGGTCGTGATCGCCCCGGCCGTCGCGCTGAACGTCGCTGCGACGGCCGTCGCGTTCTTCGCGCTCGCCCTCGCGTGCGCCACCGGGTACGACGTCGCACCAAGTGCGAGCAGCGCAATCGCGATCGTCGTCAGCGTCCTCATGCGTTCATGATGGAGGCGGCGCGAGCGTCCGCTGTAACGGAAGGCGCGTGGAAGTGGAATACCTTCGCTACTCTCGGCGACGGGTCATGTTGCGCCGCTTCGCACTGTTCTGCCTGCTCACGGCGCTGTTCGCCGCGCCGGCCCACGCACAGGGGCCGCCGCTCATGCCGGGCGTGACGTACGAGAAGACCGTCGAGTTCACGCCGCGCGGGGCGGTCGTGCTGCACGTGATCACTGCGCCGAGGCCCGGCGACCAGGGCGGCCTCTTCCAGCTCGCACCGGTGCTCGCTCGCTCCACCCTGTCCGGCGGGCTCGAGCGCCTCAGCCAGCTCGAGAAGGACGTCTCGAACCAGGCGACCGTCGCCGGCATCAACGGCGATTTCTCGAAGAACGACCAGCCGGTCGGCGTCTACATGCAGGGCGGCGTGCTGATGCACACGCCGCTCAGCACACGCTCCTCGACCGGGATCGACAGCGCAGGTGCGCTGCACGTCGACCGCGTGAAGTTCTTCGGCACGTGGCGCGGCACCGGTCAGCGCCGCCCGATGAACGGGATCGACGAGATGCCGAAGCCCGGTGAGGTGACCCTCTTCACGCCGGCCTACGGCCCACGCACGCCCGCTGCCCCCGGTTCGGCGGAGGTCGTCCTGCAGCCGTTCCCCGCCGCCGTGCCCAACACCGATCTCAGCGCGACGGTCACCGCGACGGGCGGCGGCAACGGAAGCACCCCGATTCCGCCCGACGGGGCTGTGCTGATGGCGAGCGGCGCCTCGATCGCGACCGCGCTCAAAGCCGAGGCGCCGGTCGGCACCTCGGTCACGACGCGCCTCATCCTCCAGCCGACGTGGACAGGTGTGACCTCGGCCCTCGGCGGCGGCCCGGTGCTCGTGCGGAACGGCAAGCCGGTGTTTCGCTCCGTCGAAGACTTCACGAACGACGAGGTCAGTCGCCGCGACCCGCGCGCCGGGGTCGGCCAGCTTGCCGACGGCCGCGTCGTGCTCGTCGCGATCGACGGCGGGCAGCCGGGCTACAGCGTCGGCATGACGAGCTTCGAGCTCGGCCAGGCGATGGCGCGCCTCGGCGCAGTGACCGCGAACGCGGTCGCATCCGGCAGCGATGTGAGCGTCGCGTTCGACGGCCAGCTGCTCAACCATCCGGTCGCGGGGGAGCAGCCCGTGAAAGAGGCGCTCCTCGTGCAGTACTTCGGCGTCTACGCGCCGCCGCCGCCGATCGCTCTCCTGAACGGCGACCCCGATCGCAGCGCCGAGCCGCTCGCCTACAAGATCGTCCGGCCTTCGAAGGTGACCGCCCAGCTGATCGGGCCCGACGGCGTGTCCCGCGTCCTCGAAGCCGGCGTGCAGCACGACCCGGGCTCGTACACGTTCACGTACTCCACCTTCGAGGCCGAGGGAGCGTGGCGCTGGAACGTCACCGCGACCGACGACCTCGGGCGCGTGTCGACGATCGACCGCCCGTTCCGCTACGACACGACGCTGCGCGGTGTCATCGCGCCGAAGACCGCGGTCGGCCAGGCAACGATCCGCTTCACGCTCTCGCGGGCGGCGTCTGTGCGCCTGCGCATCGAGACGCGGAGCAGCGTGACGGTGCGCGATCTTCCGCCGGTGCAGCTTCAGTCCGGCGCGCGCTCGGTCGTCTGGGACGGCCGGCTGCCGCACGGCACGCGCGCCTACGCGGGCGTGTACGTCGCGCACCTGTTCGTGACGAGCGAGGTCGGGACGTCCGACCTCCTTGTTCCGTTCGGGTTCAGGCGCGCTTGAGTAGGCTCCGCGCGTGACCTCCTGGCTCGCGCACTACGGCGTCGTCGCAGTCTTCGTCCTGATGCTGATCGACGCCGTCTTCCCCGCGGCGAGCGAGCTCGTGATGGTCTACGCGGGCGCTCTCGCCTCCGGCGCGCTCACACACCGCGTCGACGTCTTCGGCTGGCACGGCACCGGCTTCTCTGCCTTCGTCGCAGTCGTGCTCGCAGGTGTGCTCGGCTACCAGCTCGGCGCGATCCTCGGCTGGTGGATCGGCGACCGCGGCGGACGGCCGTTCCTCGAGCGCCGCGGCCGCTGGTTCCACCTGACGCCTGCGAAGCTCGACCGGGCCGAGCGCTGGTTCGACCGCTGGGATGCCTGGGCGGTGTTCGTAGGCCGGATCACGCCGGTGGCCCGCTCGTTCGTCTCGATCCCCGCCGGCGTCTTCGAGAGCCCGTTCCCCCGGTACAACGCGCTCACGCTGGCCGGGAACACGATCTGGTGCGTCGTCCTGGCAGGCGCCGGCTGGGCGCTCGGGAGCAACTGGTCGAAGCTGCATCACGACTTCCGCTACCTGGAAGTCGCAGTGGTGGTGGGAATCGTGGCCTTTGCGGCGTATTGGGTGCTTCGGCGCCGCCGCACGGCTACCATCCCTTCCGCCGATGTCGATTCCCCACGTTGACGTCAAGGCGCAGTACGCGCCGCTGATCCCCGAGCTCCAGGAAGCCTTCGCGCGCACCCTCGACTCCGCCCGGTTCATCTTCGGGCCGGAGGTCGCCGCGTTCGAGCAGGAGGCCGCCGAGCTGCTCGGCGTCCAGGAGACCGTGAGCTGCGCGAACGGCACCGACGCGCTCGTCCTCGTGATGGACGCGATGGAGATCGGCCCCGGCGACGAGGTGGTTTGCCCGGCGTTCACGTTCTACGCGACCGCCGAGGCGATCGCGCGCCGCGGCGCGACGCCCGTGTTCGCGGAGATCGACCCCGTCACGCTCAACCTCGACCCCGCCGACGTCGCGCGCCGCATCACGCCGAAGACGAAGGCGATCATGCCGGTCCACCTCTTCGGCCGCCCCGCGCCCGACTTCAGCGGCCTCGGCCTCCCGGTGATCGAAGACGCCGCGCAAGCGTTCGGCGCCGGCGGGATCGCAACCAGCGTGGCGTCCACCTTCAGCTTCTTCCCGACGAAGAACCTCTTCGCGCTCGGCGACGGCGGCCTGATCGCCGTCAACGACGCCGAGCTCGGCGCGCGGCTGCGCATGCTGCGCTTCCACGGCTCCGAGTCGAAGAAGGAGTTCATGTACGTCGGCTACAACTCGCGCCTCGACGCGATGCAGGCGTCGTTCCTCCGCATCTTCCTCAGGCACATCGACAACTGGAACGCGCAGCGCCGCGAGGCCGCAGCGCGCTACGACGAGATGCTCGACGGGCTCGTCGAGACCCCCGCGGTCGACGGCGGCCACGTCTACCACATGTATTGCGTCCGCTCGCCGGAGCGCGATCGCATCGCCGCTGCGTTGCAGGACGCGGACATCGGCTTCGCGATCTACTACCAGCCGCCGCTGCACCTGCAGCCGGCGCTGCGCTACCTCGGCTACTCGCAGGGAGACTTCCCGGAGACCGAAAAGGCGTCGCGCGAGAACCTCTGCCTGCCGCTCTGGGCCGGCATCACCGAGGAGCAGCAGTCGGAGGTCGTGTCGGTGCTCAAGAGCGCGCTCGACCTCGTTCCTTCCTGAGATGCGCTTCCCGGTCAACAGGCACCGGGTGTGGCAGCTCGTCTTCGATGCGGTCCTAATCGTCGCCGCGTGGCGGCTCACGTTCTTCCTCCGCTTCGACGAGACGACGCCGGTCTTCTACCGGCACCTGCTCGACTGGCAGGTCGTTGCGCTGGTCGTAGCGATCAAGCTCGTCGTGTTCGTCGCGTTCGGCTTCTACAACCGCTGGTGGCGCTACGTGTCGACGCGCGACATGTGGGGCGCGTTCCGCGGCGTCGTCGTCGCATCCGCATTGACGTACCTCGTGCTCTACGCGTTCCCCCCGAACCACACGTCGCGCTTGCCGCACAGCATCGCGGCGTTCGACTTCCTGCTCCTGCTTGCGTTCGTCGCAGGCTCGCGCCTGCTCGCGCGCACGCTGATCGAGCGCCCGCCGGCAGGCCTCGTCGCGCGCGGCAAGGAAGTGCTGATCGTCGGCGCCGGCGACGCGGGGCAGCTGATGGTGCGTGAGATGCAGCGCAACCGGCAGCTCCACTACACGCCGATCGGCTTCGTCGACGACGATCCCCGCAAGCGCGGCGACCGGATCCACGGCGTGCGCGTGCTCGGCACGACCGACGAGCTCGCCCACATCCTGCGCGACAACAAGCCCGACGAGGTGCTGATCGCGATCCCGTCGGCGCCGGGCGCCGTACGCCGCATGATCGTCGAGGCGTGCGGCGCGGCGCACGTCCCCGTCAAGACGCTGCCGGGCCTGCACGAGCTGATCTCCGGCGACCTCAACCTCGGCGCGCA
>CAZDEX010000169.1:0-4964 GCA_964504405.1 uncultured Gaiellales bacterium
GGAAGTGCGCCTCGATCACCTCGAGGCCCTTGTTCGCGAGCGTCGCCGAGTCGATCGTGATCTTCGGGCCCATCGACCATGTCGGATGCGCGAGCGCCTCCTCCGGCGTCACGTCCGCGAGCTCGTCGCGCGTGCGGCCGCGGAACGGCCCGCCGCTCGCCGTGACGACGAGGCTCTCCGGCGTGCCGAGCTGCGCGCACTGGAAGAGCGCGGAGTGCTCGCTGTCGACCGGAATCAGTAGTCCGCCGCCCCGCTCGCGCGCGCCAAGCGCGAGGTCGCCGGCGGCGACGAGGCTCTCCTTGTTCGCGAGTCCGAGCGTCACGCCCTGCTCGAGCGCCCACATCGTCGCGCGCAGCCCGGCGAAGCCGAGCGTCGCGTTGAGGACGACGTCCGGCCGCGCCGCTTCGAGGAGCGCCGTGGGATCGCCGCCGACCTGCGTATGCGGGGCGAGCCCGTCGATCGGCGTCGAGCCGCTCGTGGCCGCGACGAGCTCGAGCTCGGGGCGCGCCTCGATCACCTCGAGCGCCTGGCGGCCGATCGAGCCGGTGGCGCCCATCAGCGCGACCCGGGTCATGGCCACAGTGTGCCCGCCGCGCAGGCGCCGTTAGCCCACGAAGGCGAGGATCGTGAAGTACGCGGCCGGCGCGGCGAAGAGGAAGGCGTCGAGGCGGTCGAGCATGCCGCCATGGCCGCCGAGGAGGCTGCCGCTGTCCTTCACGCCGGCGTCGCGCTTGAGGAGCGACTCGAAGAGGTCGCCGACCGGGGCGGCGAGCGCCAGCACGACGCCGAGCACGATCGACTGGGAGATCGTCAGGAAGTGCTGCTTGTAGAGCGCGATGAAGGCGACGAACACCGTCGCGGCCGTGCCGAACACCAAGCCTTCCCAGGTCTTGCCCGGCGAGGTCGTCGGGGCCATCTTGTGCCGGCCGAGGGCGCGGCCGCCGAAGTACGCGAACGTGTCGCCCGCCCAGACGGCGATCAGCACCGTCACGAGCGCGAGCCGCCCGTGCTGCGGGATCTCGCGGAGCAGGATGAGGAACGCGAGGCCGCCGCAGATCCACAACGCGCCCATCACGGTCGCGCTGATCGCGGCGGTCGCAGCGGCACGCGCGCTCGAGAACGCCTTCAGGAGAAACGCGAGGACGAACGTCGAGAGGATCCCGCCGAGCATCCAGTCGATGCCGGAGAGCTCCGCGCCGACGAGCGCCAGCGCGCCGCCCACGTAGCCCGCAGGCGCGAGGGGCGCGAGCGATCGCGCCATCAACCAGTACTCGTGCAGCGAGAGCGCAGCGGCGAGCGCGGCGAGCGCGAACACCCACCACCCGCCGAGATAGACCGCGCCGAGCACGATGGGGACGAGCACGATCGCAATGGCGATCCGGTTCCAGAACGAGCTCAGTGCAGCCTCCAGCCCCATGCTTGGATGACTCGGTCGCCCGCACCAAGCGATGCAAGGACGCAGGGAGCGGCAATAGCTGAAGCTATTGCCGCGACTGAGGACGCGGCAGCGCGCCGCGTGATCGCGGGCGAGGCGCCAAGTGATGGGGCTTGAGGCTGCACTATCTGCCGCCGAACCTTCGACGCCGCGAGGCGTACTCCGCCAACGAAGCACGCAGATCGCGTTCGTCGAAGTCCGGCCAGAGCGTGTCGACGAAGACGAGCTCCGTGTACGCGAGCTGCCAGAGGAGGAAGTTCGAGATGCGCAGCTCGCCGCTCGTACGGATCAGCAGGTCGGGATCGGGCAGGTCGGGCGCATAGAGGTGTGCGGCGAAGACGTTCTCGTCGATCTCCTCCGGCTCCACCCCGCTCTCGGCGATGCGGCGCGCCGCCTGCACGAGCTCCGCGCGGCCGCCGTAATCGAAGGCCACCCAGAGATTGAGCCGCGTGTTCAGCTCGGTGCGGTCCTCCATGTTGTCCATCCGCCTGCGCAGCTCCTCCGGCGCGCGATCGCGGCGGCCGATGAACCGGACGCGCACGCCCTGCTGCGCGAGATCGGCGAGCTCGCGCTCGATCGTCTCCGCGAAGATGTTCATCAGCGCGTCGACCTCTTCCTCCGAGCGGGACCAGTTCTCGGTCGAGAACGCGAACACCGCGAGGTCGTGGATCCCGATGTCGATCGACGCCTCGACGATCTTGCGCACGTTGCGCGCGCCGGCGCGGTGTCCCGCGGCGACGGGCACGTGCCGCTTGGCAGCCCAGCGGCCGTTGCCGTCGAGGATGATCGCGACCGACTGCGCGACCTCGGGCAGCGCCGGCTCGGGCACCGAGCGAAGGCGCGAGAGCGTGCGGATTCGGGAGAGGAGGTTCACGGAGGCCTCAGACCTCCATGATCTCTGCTTCTTTGCGCTTCAGGATCTCGTCGATGCGCGCGACATGCTCGTCGGTGAGCTTCTGCACGCGCGCCTCGGCGCTGCGTTCCTCGTCGTCGCCGACCTCGCGGTTCTTCACGAGCTCCTCGAGATGCTTGATCGCGTCGCGGCGCACGTTGCGCACGGCGACCTTGCCCTCCTCGGCCATCTGCCGCACCAGCTTCACGAGCTCCTTGCGTCGCTCCTCGGTCAGCTGCGGGATCGGAAGGCGGATCACCTTGCCGTCGTTCGACGGCGTCAGCCCAAGATCGGACTCCTGGATCGTCTTCTCGATTTGCTTGATCGACGACGGGTCGAACGGCTGGATCGTCAGCATGCGCGGCTCGGGCGTGTTGATCGTCGCGAGATTCTTGAGCGGCGTCGGCGTGCCGTAGTAGTCGATCGTGATGCGGTCGAGGAGCGCAGGAGTCGCGCGCCCGGTACGTACCGAGTTGAAGTGCTCGTGGGTCGCCTCGACCGACTTGTCCATGCGCTGCGTCGCGTCGCCGATGAAATCTTCGATCACCGTCAGTCTCCTTCTGTCGTGATGACCGTTCCGATCTTCTGCCCCGCCGCCACCTTCCCGATGTTCCCGGGCTTGAGCTCGAACACGTGAATCGGCAGCCGGTTGTCCATGCAGAGCGAGAGGGCGGTCGTGTCCATCACCTTCAATCCTCGCTCAATCGCCTGCAGGTGCGTCAGCTCAGGGATCAGCTGCGCGTCGGGGTTCTCACGCGGGTCGCTGTCGAGCACGCCCTCCACCCCGTTCTTCGCCATCAGGATCGCCTCGGCGCCGATCTCCAGCGCGCGCAGCGCGGCCGCCGTGTCGGTCGTGAAGTACGGGTTGCCCGTGCCGGCGGCGAAGATCACGACGCGCCCCTTCTCGAGGTGGCGGACGGCGCGGCGGCGGATGTACGGCTCGGCGACCTCCTGCACGTGGATCGCCGAGAGGACGCGCGTGTCGGCGCCGTTCCGCTCGAGCGATTCCTGCACCGCGAGCGCGTTGAACACGGTCGCGAGCATCCCCATGTAGTCGCCGGTCGCGCGGTCGATCCCCTGCTCGGAGGCCGACATGCCGCGATAGATGTTCCCACCGCCGACGACGAGCGCCACTTCGAGACCGTCCTCACGCAGCTGGACGAGCTCCTTCGCGAGCTCGTCCACCGTGCGTGCGTCCAGTCCGTACTCCTGCTCGCCCATCAGGGCCTCGCCGGAGAGCTTCAGCAGGAGTCGCCTGAAGCTCACCCGACCGCGTACCAGGCGTAGTCGATCAGCTCGATGCCGCGATCCTTCAGGTACTGCGCCACGGTTCCGGTGAACTCGTCGGCGCGATACCAGGTCTGATCGGTGAGGACCGACTCGGCGTAGAACTTCTTGTTCAGCTGGCCTTCGACGATCTTGTCGCGCATGCTCTCGGGCTTCGAGAGGACCTCGTCGGAGTTGGCGAGGATCCCGCGCTCGGTCTCCACGAGCTCCTGCGGCACCTCGTCGCGCGTGCGGAACGTCGGCCGCGCGAACGTGAGGTGCAGCGCAAGGCTGCGTGCCTCTTCCGGCTTGCCGCCCTTCGTGTGCACGAGTGCGCCGACCTTGTTGGCCGGCGAGTGCACGTAGTAGGACAGCGTCTCGTCGGGCGAAGCCTCCATGCGCTTCGCGCCGGCGACCTGGATGTTCTCGCCGAGCTTCGCGGATGCCTCGACGCGCTCGTCCTCGAGCGACGACGGGTCGCCACCGTCGAAGACGACCTGCAGGACGTGCTCCGCGTAGGAGAGGAAGTCCTCGTTGTTCGACACGGGCTCGGTCTCGCAGCCGACGGCGGCGATCGCGCCGACGTTGTCGCGGACCATGACGCCGACCTTGCCTTCGCTCGTCGAGCGGTCGGCACGCTTCGCGGCCTGCGCCATCCCGCGCTCACGCAGGATCTTCACGGCCTCGTCGAAGTCGCCCTCTGCTTCCTGCAGCGCGCGCTTCGTGTCCATCATTCCCGCGCCCGTCGCGTCGCGGAGCTGCTTGACCATCGCAGCGGTGATCTCGGTCGTCATGCGGTTCCTCTCTCGGTGGGCGCCGCGGCGGGCGCCTCTGCAACCTCGCCGGGTGATGTCTTCTCGTACTGCGGGTCTTCGGCGACGGCGTCCGCTGCGGGAGCCTCTTCCGCCGCAGGGGCCTGTTCCTTGGCGCCGCCGTTGCGCGGGGCGCGGAGCTGCGCCTCGGTGACGCGCTGCTTGCCGGCCTCGATGCCGTCGGCGATCGCCTTCACGACGAGCGCACACGAGCGGATCGCATCGTCGTTGCCCGGGATCACGTAGTCGGCCTCGTCGGGATCGCAGTTCGTGTCCACGAGCGCGATCACCGGCAGCCCGAGGCGCTGCGCCTCACGCACTGCAAGCTGCTCCTTGCGGAGGTCCACGATGAAGATCGCCTCGGGCTGGCGGCGCATGTCGGCGACGCCGCCGAGGTTCGCCTCGAGCTTCTCGAGCTCGGCCTCCATCTGGATGCGCTCCTTCGCCGGCAGGAGGTCGAGCATGCTCTCCTGCTTCAGGCCGCGGAGCTCGTGGAGGCGCTGAATGCGGTCGGAGATCGTGCGCCAGTTCGTCAGCAGGCCGCCGAGCCAGCGGTTGT
>CAZDEX010000170.1:0-4934 GCA_964504405.1 uncultured Gaiellales bacterium
CTACCTCACGAACTTCTTCGACCCGGTTCAGCAGCTGTCGCAGCTCTACAACACGTTCCTCTCCGCGGTTGCCGCGCTCGACAAGATCACCGACCTGATGGACGAGGAGCCCGAGGTGCGTGACCCCGAGTACGCCGTCGTGCTCGACCGCATCGAGGGCGACGTCGCGTTCGAGCGCGTCCGCTTCGCGTACGGCCGCGGGCCCGAGGTGCTGCACGGCATCGACCTGCACGTCCCCGCGGGGACGACCGTCGCGCTCGCCGGTCACACCGGCGCGGGCAAGTCGACGATCGCCAAGCTGCTCGCGCGCTTCTACGACCCGACCGAGGGACGCATCACGATCGACGGCACCGACCTGCGCGACGTCTCGCAGGAGTCGCTGCGCACGCAGCTCGGGATCGTGCCGCAGGAAGGCTTCCTCTTCGCGGGCACCGTCGCCGAGAACCTCGCGTTCGGCCGGCGCGAGGCGACGCGTGAAGAGGTCGAGGCGGCCGCGCGCGCGGTCGGCGCCGACGAGTTCATCGAGCGGCTGGAGAACGGCTACGAGACGCAGCTCGGCGAGCGCGGCTCGCGCCTGTCGCTCGGCCAGCGGCAGCTCGTCGCGTTTGCGCGCGCCCTCCTCGCCGACCCGCGCGTGCTGATCCTCGACGAGGCGACGAGCTCGGTCGACATCGGCACCGAGCGGAAGATCGAGCAGGCGCTCCGCACCTTGCTGCGCGGCCGGACCGCGTTCATCATCGCCCACCGCCTGTCGACGATCCGCGACGCCAACCTGATCGTCGTGCTCGAGCACGGGCAGATCGTCGAGCAGGGCTCGCACGAGGAGCTGATCGCGCGCCGCGGGCTGTACACGTCGCTCTACGGCGACTGGGTCTCCTCGGCGGCCTGAGCGGGTTCGTCACGAAGCGCGCGAAGCGGGGTATGGTTGCGGGCCATGGCAGGCGGCCAGCTCGAATTCGACTCGGGGCACGACGACGTTATCCGCGCGGTAGCGCAGTCCGGCGCCACGCAGAGCTCGTACGAGCTCGCAGGCTGGTGGGTCCGCGTCGGCGCCTACCTGATCGACGGGCTGATCCTGGTCGTGGGCCTGCTGATCGTCATCGTCGCCGCGTTCGCGATCAACAAGGTGCTCGGCGCAATCGTCGCGATCATCGCGCTCTTCATCTACTCCCTCGGCTACTGGACGTACTTCGAGGGCAGCGAGACGGGACAGACGCTCGGCAAACGCGCCGTCGGGATCCGCGTTCGCAGCCAGGACGGCGGCCGGGCGGGGTACAGCAAGGCGTTCCTGCGCAACCTCGTGGCGCGCGTGATCGGGCTTTTCCCGTTCGTCGGCCTGATCGACGTCCTGTGGCCCCTCTGGGACGACAAGAAGCAGTGCCTGCACGACAAGGCCGCTTCGACGATCGTCGTCCGGGACTAGACGCCTTCAGCACATCACCTGCGTAAGGTTCGTCCCATGGAACTCGACCCGGAGACGCAGGACCGCATCGACGCCCCCGTCTCGGACGAGGCCGAACGCGAGACCAGGCTGACACCCGCCGAGGCGGTCAAGCAGATGCGGATCCGGGTGCCGGTGCGCGCGAACAAGAAGCTGCGCACGGTGATCGACCGCGTGAACAAGGACGACCAGATCAAGGGCTGGTGGCACGTCGCGAACGTGAACGCGGTCGCGCGCATGGAGATCAACGACCACTCGTGGGTCCACATCCAGATTGTCACGAACATCGCGCTGAAGCTCCTGCGCCAGCTGACGAAGCACGGCGTCGAGCCGAACGTCGTGCGCGACTACGGCTACGAGCGCGACGACGCCGAGGTGATCGTCGCGCTGACCGCACTGACGCATTGCGTCGGCATGTCGGTGCACCGTCACGGCCACGAGGACTTCAGCCTCTTCCTCTCCGAGCCGAAGCTGCGCGAGCTGTTGGCCGGCATCTACGACGAGCCCGACCTGAGCGTCGTCGTCTCCGAGGTGCTGCAGGGGATCATCAGCCACCGCTCCGACGGCGAGCCGTTGACGCTCGAGGCGGGCATCCTCCGCGTCGCGGACGCGCTCGACATGGAGCAGGGCCGCTCGCGGATCGCGTTCGAGCGCGGCCGCGTCGGCATCCATTCGCTCTCCGCCGCGGCGATCGAGGAGGTCGTGATCTCGGACGGCGAGGAGAAGCCGATCCGCATCTCGATCACGATGAACAACTCGTCCGGCATCTACCAGGTCGACGGTCTCCTGAAGGCGAAGCTGCGCGGCTCGGGACTCGAGCCGTACGTCGAAGTGCTCGCGCACATCGACACGGAGGCGGAGAAACGGCTCGTTCCGCTGTACGAGCTCGAGCTCTGATTTCGCGCAGCGCCGCTACAATTCCGCCGCCCTGCGGGATCGTCTAATGGTAGGACGCCTGACTCTGGATCAGGTAGTCTAGGTTCGAGTCCTAGTCCCGCAGCTTTCGCGAAACCCGCCGCACACGGCGGGTTTTTTCGTGGGCCGGTTAGATCTTCGGGGACGGGGTTAGACCGGTTCGCCCTGGTACTCGCGCGGCAAGTGACGCTGGTCGAGGAGCGTCGTGCGACGGAGCTTGCGGAGCTGGTCGGGCGTGTCGAGGCTCGCGACGACCGCGACCGTGTGCGGCGTGGGCAGCGCGTCGTGCGAGACCTGTCCGCGGACGAAGCCGCCGAGCAGCACTCCCGCCGCGGCGACGGCGGCGACGGCGGCGCCGACGAACGCCCGGCGCGGCTTACGCACGCGAGCGATCGTCACGGGCGGGGCATGCTCGAACGGGCGCCCCCGCAGGTCGCCGGTGAGCGCGCCGAAGGCTTCCGTCACCGCAGCGCACTCGGCGCAGCCCGCGAGATGCGCGTCGAGAAGCGCGCTCTCCAACTCGGAAAGCTCGCCGTCGAGGCGCACGGATGCCCAGAAGCGGGCACGGGCACACAGCTGGCTGCTCAGTTCCACTGCTCCATAGAGACGCGGTCACTTCCCATTAGTTAGGCAAGTTATCGATCAGGGCCGTCGAGCTCGAAGGGAACGCTGAGCTCTCCGAGCCGCACCGACGGCAACGTGCGATGCGAGCCTCCTCGCCGGCTGGGGGCCCACGCTGACGATCGAGAGCCGCCCGCCGGTGCTGCTGCTCACGGTCACCGCCCCGCCTTCTCGGTGCCTGTGTCGTCGGCTTGCCCGCTGAACGTCCGCAACGACCA
Source organism: uncultured Gaiellales bacterium (assembly GCA_964504405.1). Lineage (GTDB taxonomy): Bacteria > Actinomycetota > Thermoleophilia > Gaiellales > Gaiellaceae > PALSA-600. Next base: position 3,196 of record CAZDEX010000170.1, read on the forward strand.
GCTCGTCGCACATGTGGTGATTGCCCGTGACGCCGACTCCCGCGGCGGTCGACGGGTAGCGCGCCTCGACACCGGCGAGCGCGTGCTCGAACCGCGCCTGCGCGAGCGGGGTCGAGGTGCGAAACGCGCGCGGCGACGAGCCGATGATGCAGCGGCGGGACGATCACCTCGATCCCGAGCGCGAGCATCACCTGCTGGCCCGCGAGCAGGTACTGCTCACGCGCGCTCGCCGCGGCGACAGTCGCGCGCGGGCGGCGAGGCGAGTGCATCGAGCAGCGAGTAGACGTTCCCGGCGGCGAGAGCGACTACCGCGCTTCAGCAGCTCGCGACGCGAGAGGCTCATCGCTTGACGAGCTTCTTGCGCTCGAGCCGCCGCATCAGCTCGGCGTCGTCACCGTACTGCTCGGACGCGCCGGCCGGTGCATGGCGGGCTTCGACGGCTTCGCGTCCCCGCCGCGTGAGATCGCTGCGGCGGCCACTGCGATTCGGACTGCGACAACCCAGAAGCACCACCGCCCAGATCCGACGCACGGATTCAGGGTGCCCCCGCATTCAGGCGCGCTCGAGCGCTCTAGACGGCAGCCGCAGCGGCTGGACGCACGACTTGCAGCGCCGCTTCGAGCGCGCGCTCGAGTGCGTACAGCGGAAACGGCTTGACGAGGTACGCGGACGGCTTCAGGTCGAGGACCTCCTGCTCCGCCGGGTAGATGCTCGTGAAGAGCACCGGCAGGTCGCGCGCGCGAAGCCCTTGCGCGAGCCGCAGCGCCGACTCCTCGCCCGGCTCGATCACCGCCGCATCGAGGCCGAGGTGCTCGACGCTCCCACCCATGTACGGCACCGGCTCGTGGCCGAGGCGGCGCACCACCAGCTCCAGAAGGGCGGAGATGTCGTCGTGCGGTTCACAGATGAGCACGCGTGCCACGGGTGATGAAGGATCGACCATGGGCGCAGGGATTGCACGATCGGGATGGTATGAACCGGGTATGAATGATCGCCCGCGCGTGCTCGTCGTCGATGACGACGACGACATTCGGCTCCTCGTCCGCGAGCTCCTCGAGCGCGGCGGCTACACCGTCGAGGAGGCGCCGGACGGAAAGACGGCGCTGCGGCTGCTCTTCGCGAACACGCCTGCGCTCGTGGTCCTCGACGTGACGATGCCCGACATGGACGGCTACCAGACGCTCGAACGGATCCGTGACCTCTCCGACGTGCCTGTCCTGATGCTCACCGCGCGCACGCAGGAGCTCGAGAAGGTGCGCGGGCTCACCGCCGGCGCAGACGACTACGTCGCCAAGCCCTTCGGCCGCCAGGAGCTGCTTGCGCGCGTGCAGGCGCTGCTGCGGCGCACGGGCGGGCGCTCCGAGGTGGTCGAGGCCTACGCAGACGACTTCGTGCAGATCGACTACGCGCAGCGGAAGGTCACCGTCGAGGGGCGCGAGGTGCAGTTGACGCCGCTCGAGTTCAAGCTGCTCGCGGCGTTCGTGCAGAACCCGAACCAGGTTCTCTCCCGCGACCAGCTGCTCGAGATCGTGTGGGGCGACCCCTACGGCGTCTCGGGCGACCAGGTGAAGCTCTACGTCGGGTACCTGCGGCGCAAGCTGATGCCCGACGCGCCGGACACGGCGCCGGTCGAGACCGTGCGCGGCTTCGGCTACCGCTACCGCAAGTAGCGTCGGCTCACCACAGGAACGGGAGCAGCCGCCGCGGCGTCGCCGCCCGGTAGGCGGCGTAGCCGGCGT
>CAZDEX010000171.1:0-4919 GCA_964504405.1 uncultured Gaiellales bacterium
CGGGAACTCGAGCGGCGCCGCGCCGAAGAGGCTGCGCAGCGGGAGGCCGAGAGCCGCGCGAGCGACGAGACGAAGTTCGAGGAGCTCCGGCACGAAGAAGAAGCCGAGCGCGATGCGGCGGCGAAGATCGTCGGCGACGTGCCCCCACCGCGCGACGAGTAGCAAGCGGCCCCGGGTGGAATCGAACCACCGCACGGAGCTTCGAAGGCTCCCGCTCTGTCCTCTGAGCTACGGGGCCGAGCGGGACGAATCCTACCGAGGGTGGCGAACGGGACTCGAACCCGCGACCACCGGGACCACAACCCGGGGCTCTACCAACTGAGCTACCGCCACCGTGCGCCGCTCATCCTAGCGGCGTCTCGTCGAGACGCTCCCGCAGCTCGACGAGCGACTCGAAGACCGCCGTCGCACCGAACTCGAGCAGCTCCTGCTTCGACCACCCGCCCGTGATCACGCACAGCGTCTCGAGGCCGGCGTTCGCCGCCGCCTCGATGTCCCAGCGTGAGTCGCCGACCATGACGGCATCCGTGGTGCCGGCCTTCTCGAGCGCCGCGTTGACGATGTCGGGATGCGGCTTGCTCCGCTCGACGTCGTCCGCCGTCGTCCAATCGTCGACGACGTCGCGGACGCCGAGCTTCTTCAGGAAGTAGCCGAGGTCGTCGTCGCCGGCCGACGACGCGTGGACGACGGCCGAGCCGCGGCGCTTCAACTCTTCGATCAGCTCGCGTGCTCCTTCGAGCGGCTCGCACTCGTCGCGCATCTGTTGGAACTCCTCGTGCGACGCGTCGCGCAAGGCGTCGCCCATGCGGCTCTCGACCTCAGCGCCTGCCACTGCCTCGACGAGTTGGTCGCCGCCCATGCCGATGTGGCGATGAACTCGCCACATCGGCACGACGATCCGGTGACGGCGGAACGCGCGGTACCACGCGAGCGCGTGCTGGTAGTTCGCGTCGACGAGCGTCCCGTCGAGATCGAGGAGCGCTGCGCGGCTCAGCTCGCCGCTCCCGCACGCCGGCGCTTGTCCGCGTGCGAGCCTTCCTTGAACTCCTCGAGCATCTTCGTGTTGAACGCCGGGATGTCGTCCGGCTTCCGACTGGTCACGACCCCGCGGTCGACGACCACTTCCTCGTCGACCCAGTTGCCGCCCGCGTTCTCGATGTCGGTCTGCAGCGTCGGCCAGGACGTCAGCGTGAGGTCGCGCACCACACCTGCCTCGACGAGCACCCACGGCCCGTGACAGATCACGGCGATCGGCTTGCCCTGGTCGTACATCGCGCGCACGAACGCAACCGCGTTCTCGTCGCCGCGCAGCTGATCCGGATTGCCGACGCCGCCGGGTACCAGGAGCGCGTCGTAGTCGGACGCATCAACCTCTTCGGTGAGCTTGTCGACCTTCTCCTTCTCGGCGGGATCGAGGTGGTTGAACGTCGTGATCTCGCCCGGCTTGAGCGACACGAGCTCAGTGTCGGCACCTGCGTCCTGCAGCGCCTTGCGCGGCTCGGTCAGCTCGACGCGCTCGACCATGTCGGCTGCCAGGATCGCTACCCGCTTGCCCTTCAGCTCGTCTGCCATCACCACCTCCTCGGAGTTCGTTCTCCGCCCAGGTAGCCGTGGGGAGCAAGGAGGAAACGCCGATGCGCCCGGGAGGATTCGAACCTCCGACCAACGGCTTAGAAGGCCGCCGCTCTTCCACTGAGCTACGGGCGCGTCCCCGAAGGGTACTGCGCATCCGGGCTAGTGACGGACGCCGAAGTCCGTGGTGATGATCGTGACGTCGAGCCCCTTGTAGGTGCCGGGCGCGGCGTGGACGTGCACTGCCGAGACGCCGATCTCACGCCAGCGCGCGGTCAGGATGTTCGCGCGGTGCTCGGGCGAGTTCATCCAGAGCTCGAGTGCATGTGCCGGGTCGACGTCGGGCGACGACCAGAGGAGGTTCTCCCCGACCGACCAGAAGCCGTAGCCGCTCGACGCGTACCAGTGCCCGATCCGCTTCCAGAACGCCGTCCCGTCGTAGGAGTTGTGCTCGAAGTAGCCGTCGGCCCCCATCTCCTGCGAGTGCTGGCCGGCGGCCGCGGTGAGGCGTGCGCTGATCGTCAGCGGCACGAGCCCGTGCTGAACGCGAATCTTGTTCAGCTGCTGGAGGACGCCGCTCTCGAGGCTCGAGAGCGTGACGTTCGAATTCGCCTTGCCGGGATACGCGGCGGGCGCGGCGAACGCGCCGAGCAGCGCGACGAGCGCGACCGCGATTCCGACCCTGATCCCCCTACCGTCCATATGACCACAATCGGCCCTGAAGCCTTATGGGACATCGGCCACACGGGGCATCTTTTGAATCGGTTAGACCTACCGTTGCAACTAATAATCGACCTAACCGAAACGGGTAACTGCCTCTACCCCGGCGGGCGGGGCACGAGCGCTGGCTTCGCGCCGTTGAAAGCATCAGCGGGAGGGCGACGTTGTTACGGTGCGCCGGTGACGTTGCTCGGGACACCGGTGGAACAGCACGCGGCCCTGCCGGGCGGCGGCTCGGTCGTCGTGTGGGTCGGCGTTCCGGACGATCCGTACTTCGACGACAAGAGCCAGCTCACGACGGTCGACATCCAGCTGCGCGAGGGCAACGCGGTCGTTGCGAGCCTCTCGACGGTGCTCGACCCGGATCAGGTCAGCGAGGCGCGGCAGCTCGCGCTCGAGGTCAAGGCGGCGATCGAAGCCGGCGAGATCGGCCTGCACGCGTCCGAGCTCGAGCCGTTCGCCGACAAGCTGCGCTAGCTCGCTAGCCCAACAGCTCGCGATCGATCCAGTCGAGCGTCACGGCGAGCTGCCGGCGCTGGATCCCGCGCACGTGCGGCGCCGTCTTCGGCGGCGGGAGCCCCGCGACCGCAGCCCACACGCCGCCGACGAACGCAGCCTCTGCCCCCGCGCCCGGCAGCACCTCCCACGGGTGCGGGCCGCCTTCGACCTGCATGCTCGGCAGCCACGCGGCGACGTCGAGGGTCGAGCTGCCGATCGTGAGCCAGTTCCAGTCGACGAGGATCGCACGGCCGTCGCGGAAGCACAGGTTGTCGCTGCGCACGTCGAAATGGCACAGGTCGTCACCCGCCGCCGGGTCGGCGTCGACCACTGCGATCAGCTGTGGCAATGCGCGGTCGAGCCAGTCGCGGTCGCGCAGGCCGAGCGAGAGGAACAGCTCCGGGTCGCGCTCCAACTCGCGCCACCGCTCGTACAGGTCGTCGAACTGCTCACGCGCCGTCCCGGTGTTGGGCGGCGGCGCGCTCGACGCCAGCGCGCGCAGCGCGTCGAGCACCGCAGTCACGCGCGCGTCGTCCCAGCGCGGCGTCCAATCCGCGTCGCTCAGATCTTCGATCGCGAGCACGGGCCGCACGCCGTCGTCGTCCCAGCCGAGGAGCCGCGGGATGAAGTCCCCCTCGAGATGCGCGTACACCTCGTGCTCGCGCCGGAGCCAGCCCGCCATGTTCTCGGCGTCGGACGACTTCACGAATGCACGCCGGCCGTCGGCGAGGATGACCGCGAAGCGGTCGGCGGTCGAGTAGCCCCCCGCGCGCGGCTCGTATCGCACCGGCGGGGCGCCGAGCGCGCGCTCGATCCGCTCGTCGAGATCCTTCATCGCAGCTCGAGCTCCCGGATCGTCAGCGCGCTGTTCGAGCGCAGCGGTTCCGTCACGCCCGTGTCGACGAAGCCGTAGCGCTCATAGAGGCGGCGCGCGTCGTCGTTGCCGTCGGTGACGCTGAGCCTGACCGCGCGGCTCGCATCGCGCTCCTTCGCCCACGCGATCACCGCCTCGAGGAGCGCGCGGCCGACGCCGCGCCCCCGTGCGTTCGGGTCGACCCACATCGAGATCACCTGCCACACGTCGTCGTCGGTCGCGAAGACGCCCGCGATGCCGACGGGCGCGTCCGCGTCCCAGGCGAGCACCATCGCCTGGGTGTCGCTGGCCGCGGACTTCGCGGCCCAGTCCCTCCACCACGTGTCCGGGCGGGTCACAGCTTCGGCGTGCGTGGTCCCGAACGCGTCCGGTGCGTCGGCGAGGGCGCGTAGGCGCACGTCGCGGAGCGCCTCCCACTGCTCGCTGCGAACCCGCCGAACCTCCACGCGGCTACCCTATTTGCGCGCGCCCGTGGTGAAACGGTTATCACGAGACCCTTCCAAGGTCTGGTTGTCGGTTCGATTCCGACCGGGCGCTTCGCTACTGTTGTCGTAGGTGAAAACGGAGGCGCGGGACGAGGCGCGCAGGCTGCGTCTCGAGGGTGCGTCCATCACGGAAATCGAGAACGCACTCGGGGTCGCTCGTTCGAGCGTCAGCCGCTGGGTGAGAGACGTGGAGCTCGGGACGGCGCAAAGGGCACGACTTCTCGAGCGCGTACGACTCGGGCCGATCGTGGCTGCCGAGCGCAAAGCCATCAGGGCACGCACGGTGCGCGAGGGGTACCAGGAGGACGGCCGTCGCCTCGCGCGCGAGCGCGATCTCACCTACGCGGCCGGCTGCATGCTCTATTGGGCCGAGGGCGCGAAAAGCCGCAACCAGATCCAGCTCGTCAACTCCGATCCTGAGCTAATTGCCTGTTTTGCCGCTTTCCTTCGCCGACATTTCGACGTTAGACCTGAGCGCATGACGTTGAGGTGCAACCTCTTCGCCGACCACCTCGAGCGCCAGCGCGAGATCGAGGACTTCTGGCTCGACAAGCTTGGACTCGAACGGGAATCGCTCCGGAAGTCGGCGGTCAACCAGTACTCCAAGTACAGCAAGAAGAAGCGCCTGAACAAGCTCCCCTATGGCACTGCAACGATCCGCGTGCACAGCACGCGCATCGTGCAGACGATCTACGGCTCGATTCAGGAGCTCGGTGGGTTCGACCGGCCGGAGTGGCTCGACTGACGCCTACGCTGCGCGCGTGCTCGCG
>CAZDEX010000172.1:0-4918 GCA_964504405.1 uncultured Gaiellales bacterium
CCGAGGCGGCCGGTTCCGTCGCGGCGATCGACGCGCTGTTTGCGCCTTCGAGTGGTCCAGAGGTGGTCAGCGGCGATGCGTGATGCGCGTAGAGGCGCATGGTTGAGCCGAAGAACAGAGTGGGCGCACCTGGGATCGAACCAGGGACCTCTCGCGTGTGAAGCGAGCGCTCTCCCGCTGAGCTATGCGCCCGGGAAAGTCCGCGGCACCGGTGAGGGATCCTTAGGGCTGCTTCCTCCCGGATCTGACCCGGTTCGGAATCTCACCGCGCCGCGGGCGATTGAAGTCTAGCCCTACTTCGACTTCGCGATGCAGCGGTTGATCGCGGCCAGCTCGACCTTCGAGATCTTCGCGGGCGGCGCGCCCTGGTACGGCGACGGGTTGCCCTTGAAGTCGACGACGCCCTTGTCGACGAGCGCGGTTGTCTTCGGGTTCTTCTTCTTGAACGCCGTCTGCGCCGCCGCGGCCGTCGGGTAGAGCGTGAGCGTGAAGCTCACCCCGGCCGGCGACTGGCCGTCGACCTTGCTGGTCTGCGGCTGGACGAGGAAGTTCTCGTCGTTGTTCAGGCAGTCGCCGACCTTGACGCCGTCCACGGTCTTGCCGCTGCTCGAACCGCCGCCGCCACTGCTGCTCCCACCACCTCCGCAGCCTGAGAGGGCCACGAGTGCGCCGAGGATGACGATAGGTGCAAGCAGCTTCTTGATCACGGTCGGGGCCCTTTCGGAAGATTGAGGGTGCGAGGGTAGCGCTCTTCGGCCAACTTGCGCAAAGTGCGAACTGTCCGCACAATGGAGCCGACCCTACGACGACGAGGAGGTGGCGCACAAATGACGAGAGTCCCGACCGAACGGCTCACCCGCGCCGCCGCCCGTCGCACCGCTTCCTAGCGCTGCTGTGACGGGCCGCGCGCCCGTTCACCGTCCACGCGCTCAAAGGAGCTTTGGTTGACTCTTCCGGTCACGGAATCGCTGCTTCACAAGCTTGGCTGGGACGACGGCTGGGAAGCCGCGTTCGCCGAGCACCGCCCCGCCGGGCTCATCCCCGCCCGCGTCGCCGTCCAACACAGAGGGGCCTACGACCTGCTCGCCGAGCAGGGCGAGCTGCGCGCGAGCGCGGCCAACCGGCTCGTCCGGGAAGAAGGCTTGCCCGCCGTCGGCGACTGGGTCGGGATCGACCTGACGACGAACCTCGTCGAGGCGCTCCTGCCGCGCCGCACGTCGATCGGCCGCAAGGAGGTCTGGACTGCGATCAGGGAGCAGATCCTCGCGGCGAACGTCGACGTCGCCTTCCTCACACAGGCCCTCCCACTCGACTTCAACCCGCGCCGCCTCGAGCGCTACCTCGCAATGGCGTGGGAGAGCGGCGCCCAGCCGGTCGTCCTCCTGACGAAGACCGACCTCGTCGACGATGTCCAGCCGTATCTCGACCAGGTAGACGCGATCACGTTCGGCTCTGTCGCGGTGCTCGCCGTCTCCGCGCGCACGGGGACCGGCATCGACGAGCTGCGCGCGTTCCTCGAGCCGAACAAGACCGCCGTCCTCCTCGGCTCGTCCGGCGTCGGCAAGTCGACGATCGTGAACACGCTGGTCGGCGAGGAGCTGCTCGCGACGCAGGAGGTGCGCGAGGACGACCAGACGGGCCGGCACACGACGACCCGCCGCGAGCTGATCCTCGTGCCGAGCGGCGGGGTGGTCCTCGACACGCCCGGCATCCGGGAGCTCCAGCTCTGGGACGCCGACCTCGAGCAGACCTTCGGCGACATCGAGGAGATCGCGCGGCGCTGCCGCTTCTCGGACTGCAACCACGACCAGGAGCCCGGCTGCGCCGTGCGCGAGGCGCTCCAGGACGGGTCTCTCTCGGCCGAGCGCTGGCAGAGCTACCTCAAGCTGCAGCGCGAGCTCGAGGCGATCGAGGCCCGCCGCAACGTCCTACTGCGGCAGGAACGCGTCCGGGAATACAAGATCCGCGCACGAGCGAACCGGCCGAAGAAGAAACGCTGAGCCCGATCCGCGTCCGTGAGGACGCGGTCGACTTCGTGCTGCCCGATCCAGACCAGCGGCTGCGCGAGGTCGTGCTCGGGCAGGAGGTGCGGAGGCCGCGGCCGGGGCCGCCGTTCGAATGGCACGACGGTGCGTGGCGGCTGACGTTCGAACGGCCGGAGATCGACCGCATGGAGTACCTGCTCGGGATCGACGGCGAGTTCGTTCCCGACCCGTCCAACCCCCTGCGCGCGCCTGGCCCGTTCGGCGACAAGTCGGTCGTCGAGTGGCCCGAGTACGAGCCGCCCGCGTGGCTCGAGACGATCGCCGACGCGGGCCCGATCGAGGAGATCGAGGTGCGCTGCCGCCGCCTCGTCGCACGCGTGCGCGTGCTGATCTACTCGACGCCCGAGCCTCCAGGGGTCGACGCGCCGCTGATCGTCGTGCACGACGGGCCCGAGTACGCCGAGTACGCGGGGCTGACGCGCTACCTCGACGCGATGAGCTGGGAGGAGCAGATCCCGCCCCTGCGCGCGGCGCTCGTCCAGCCCGTCGACCGCAACGAGACCTACTCCGCGTCGGCGACGTATGCGGGCGCGCTCGTGCGCGAGCTGATCCCCGCGATCGCGAAGCACGCGCCGCACGGCAAGCGCATCGGAATGGGGGCCAGCCTCGGCGCGCTGGCGATGCTGCACGCGCACCGGCGCCACCCGAAGGCGTTCGACGGGCTGCTGCTCCAGTCCGGCAGCTACTTCCGCCAGCGCTCCGACAAGTACGAGTCGGACTTCCCCCGCTACCTCCGCATCACGCGCTTCGTCGGCACGGTGCTGCGCGGCCTCGACATCGAGCGGACGATCCCGATCGCGATCACGTGCGGCACAGCCGAGGAGAACCGCGCGAACAACGAGGCGGTCGCCGAGGCGCTGACGGCGCAGGGATACCCGGCCTGGCTCGCGGAGGTGCGCGACGCGCACACCTGGACGGGCTGGCGCGATTCCTTCCACCCGCATCTCCCGGCGCTGATCGAGGCGGTGACGGAGTGAACCGCCGCGCGGTCGACATCGACGGAGGGACCGTGCTCGCCTACGGCCACTACGGCCGCCCGATGATCGCGTTCCCGTCGGAGAACGGCGAGGCCCACGACTGGGAGGCACAGGGAATGGTCGACGCGCTCGCCGGGCTGATCGATGGCGGCAAGGTGAAGCTCTACTGCGTGCCGTCGTTCGACCGCGAAAGCTGGACGCGCCGCGACCTGCAACTCGAGGAGCGCGCGCAGCGGCACGGGCACTACGAGTGGTGGGTGCTCGCTCGGCTCATGCCCTTCGTCCAGGCGGACTCGCACACGCACGAGGCGATCGTCACGGGCGCGTCGTTCGGCGCCTACCACGCAGCGAACTTCTGCCTCAAGCGCGCCGACCTCTTCCCGCTCGCGATCTGCATGAGCGGCGTCTATGACGTGACGGTGCAGGGCGGGGGCGCGCGCGGCGACGCCGTCTACTTCAACAACCCGATGGACTACGTCGCGAACCTCGACGGCAGCCACCTGGACTGGCTCCGCTCGCGCGCCTCGCTGCTCCTCGTCTGCGGCCAGGGGCAGTGGGAGGACACCACCGGCGCCCTCGAGTCGACCAAGCGCTTCGGTTCGCTTCTCGCCGAGAAGGGCATCCCGCACGAGGTGGATCTCTGGGGACACGACGTTCCGCACGACTGGCCCTCGTGGCGCCGGCAGATCGCGCATCATCTGCCTCGCTTTGGCTGAGCACACGATCGGTCTGCTCCTCGGTACCGAGGAGGACTGGCCCGCCGCGTTCGAGGCGCTGGTCGCACGGCTCGGCCCTGTCGACGGGCATGAGCTGCGCACCGAGCGCATCCGCAACGAGCCGTTCGACCTCCGTGCGAAGCCGCGCTACGCGCTCGTCATCGACCGCCTCGCGTGGTGGTACGACCTACCGCGCGCGTGGCTGAAGAAGGTCGCGCTGATGGACGACGTCTACCTCCTGAACAACCCGTTCACGTTCCAGGCGATGGAGAAGCACTCCGCGTACTGCGCACTGATGCGGCTCGGCATCCGCGTGCCCGAGACGTGGCTGATCCCGCACAAGGTGCCACCTGCGAACGAGCGCTTCGAGCCGACCGCCGAGCGGTACAACACGCCGTTCGACCTGGAGGCGATCGGCGCGGAGATCGGCTACCCGCTCTTCATGAAGCCGTTCGACGGCGGCCAGTGGGTCGGCGTGTCGCGCGTCGGCTCGCCCGACGAGCTGCGCGCGCGCTACGACGAGTCGGGCGAGCGGATGATGCACCTGCAGACGGCGCTCGAGGGGTTCGACGTGTTCGTGCGCTCGCTGTCGATCGGCGCCGAGACGATGGCGATGTGGTTCGACCCGTCGAAGCCGATGCACGACCGCTATCAGGTGCGCCACGACTTCCTGACGCCCGAGCTCGGCGACGAGGTGATCACGATCTCCCGGCTCGTGAATGCGTTCTTCCGCTGGGAGTTCAACTCGTGCGAGACGATCGTCAAGGACGGGGTCGCGTACCCGATCGACTACGCGAACGCGTCGCCCGACGTCGCGCTTACGTCGCTGCACTACTACTTCCCGTGGGCGATCACCGCGCTCGTCCGCTGGAGCGCGTTCTGCGCGATCACGCGCCGCGAGATGCTCGTCAACCAGAACTCGCGCGACTACTTCGTGTGGGGCGACCGCGGCGATCTCTCCTACGAGGAGAAGCTCGCGAAGTACCGCGCACTCGCCGACGACTACTTCCAGGTCGCCGCCTACGAGGAGTTCTGCTCGAAGCACCTTGCGCACCTCGAGGAGATCGCGCACGGCTGGTTCACGTCACCGGAGTTCGACGATGTCCTCGTGCGCACGGTGCGCGCGACCTTCCCAGCACACGAGCAGGAGCACTTCGTCGAGCACTACCGCGGCCTGATC
>CAZDEX010000173.1:0-2473 GCA_964504405.1 uncultured Gaiellales bacterium
CTCTCCGAGGAGACCGACGCGTACGGCCCCCTCGCGATGGTCGCGCGCACGCAGGGGCTCGTCGGAACGGAGTCCGCCGCGGACGAGATCCGCGGCATGGGCCGCCGTGCGCTCGCCGTCAAGTGCGATGTGACCGACCGCGACCAGGTGAGCGCGGCTGTGCAGCGCGCCGTCGACGAGCTCGGCTCCGTCGACATCCTGATCAACAACGCAGGAACGCTCGACCACGTCGGACAGTTCCCCGACCAGAGCCCCGACCTATGGGAGCGCGACCTGCGCGTCAACCTCTCGGGCGCGTTCAACTGCGCGCAGGCGGTGTGGCCGCACATGAAGGAGCGCAAGTGGGGTCGCATCGTGAACATGGCCTCGGTCGCGGGCACGCTCGGCGGCTTCGGCCAGGCGTCGTACTCGACGACCAAGTCCGGCATCCTCGGGCTGACGAAGACGCTCGCGATGGAGGGCGGCCGGCACGGCATCACGGCGAACGCGATCGTCCCGGGGATCATCGGCACGGAGGCGTTCCATATGGCGAATGCGTCGATGAACGAGCGCATCGCGAACCGCACCGTCTTCAAGCGCCCGGGCGAGCCGCAGGACATCGCGAACGCGATCGCGTTCCTCTGCTCCGACCTCGCCTCGTACATCACGGGCATCGAGCTCAACGTCTCGGGCGGCGTCGAGCTGTTCGTTTTTTAAGCCACTAAGTCGCGGCTACGATGGGCCGCTCCGTGGCTGCCTCTTCCCCGGCCGTCAGCGCTCGCCGTCGTGCAACCGCGCGTGGCCGGTTCTGGTCCCGGCTGGCGATCCTCGCCGCCATCGCCGCTGTGATCGCCTTGGTCATCGGCGCCGTCTTCGCGGGGTCGAGGAGCAAGCTCGCCAACGGAACGCGCATCGCCGGCATCGACGTGGGAGGGCTTGCGCCGTCTGATGCCCAGCGGCTGCTCGAGAAGCGCTCCGAAGCGCTCGCGAACGTGCCCGTCACCTTCACGTTCGGGACCCGGAAGTTCCCGATCACGCCGCGGCAGCTCGGGGTCCGCGTCGACTGGAAGGCGGCCGTCGCGAACGCGGAGCAGCAGGGCGGCGGTTTCGGCTTCGTGCGCGGCTACCGGCGGCTCGAGCTCGAGTTCTTCCCGCAGGACCTCGTCCCGCCCCTCCAGGCGTACGAGCCCGCGTTGAGCTACGAGCTCGACCTGCTCGCAGCCTCCGTCAACGCGCCGCATCGCGAGGCAAAGCTCGTGCGCCGCGGCTTGCACATCACCATCGCCGCGGGCGCGACCGGCCGGGTGCTCGATCGCGCCGTTGCCCGGCCGCTGATCGTGGGCGCGCTCGCGTCCTTCTCGCGCGCTCCCGTCGGCCTGCCCGTCCGCATCGACCAGCCGAACGCCACCGTGGCGAGCTTGACCCAGAAGCAGCAGCTCGCGTCGCGGATCGTCTCGGGGCCCGTGTCCGTCGTGGCCGGCCTGAAGCGGCTGCGCATCCCCCGTTGGCAGCTTGCGAAGATGCTCGACCTTTCGACCGTGCGCTTTCGCGGTCCCGCGGCGGACAGCTTCTTCGCCAGTCTGCAGCGCCAGGTCGAGCAGGCGCCGAGAGATGCGGATTTCGTACCGACGTCGAACGGGAGCGTGCGGATCGTCCCGGCCGAGCCCGGGCTCGTGCTCGACGCGCTCAAGTCTGCCGGCCGAGTTCTTGCCGCCGCCGAGCGCAGCACGAACCGCGTTGCCGCGCTCGCACTCTCGGTCGCGCAGCCGAAGCGCTCGACCGCCGATGCGAAGGCCATGGGGATCACGGGAACGGTCGGCGCCTACGAGACGTTCTACGGCGGCGTACCGAACCGCATCCACAACGTGCAGCTCGTCGCGCACCTCGTCGACCACAAGTTCATCGCGCCCGGCGACACGTTCTCGTTCAACGCGACGACCGGCGAGCGCAGCGCCGCGAAGGGCTTCCTCGAAGCACCGGTGATCGTGAACGGCGAGTTGCAGACCGGCCTCGGGGGAGGCGTCTGCCAGGTCTCGACCACCGTCTTCAATGCGGCGTACGAGGCGGGGTTGCCGATCACGGCGCGGACGAACCACGCGCTCTACATCTCGCACTACCCGCTCGGCCGCGACGCGACCGTCGACTACCCGGGCACCGACCTGAAGTTCGTGAACGACACCGGTCACTGGCTGCTCCTCCGCACCTGGGTCGGCCCGTCGTCGTTGACCGTCGCGCTCTACGGGACGCCGCAGCACCGCCGCGTCGAGACGATCACCGCGCCGTTGCGCACCGTCGCGCCGCCGCCCGTGAAGAGGACGATCGACGCGACGCTCAATCCGGGCGAAGTCGTCGTGGACGACTACGGTGCGCCCGCGCAGTCGACTTCCGTCGAGCGCAAGGTGTACGCGCCGGACGGCAAGCTGATGTCGGACTCGACCTGGTACTCGAGCTACGTCGCCGTGCCGAAGGTGATCCGCGTCGGGCCGCCGAAAGC
>CAZDEX010000173.1:2573-4895 GCA_964504405.1 uncultured Gaiellales bacterium
GGTACTCGAGCTACGTCGCCGTGCCGAAGGTGATCCGCGTCGGGCCGCCGAAAGCAGCGAAGAAGCCGGCCGACACCACCACAACGAGCACGACGACCACGACCACGACGACGCCCGCTACGACGACGACGGCGCCCTCGCCTCCGCACTGAGCGACCGAGGGCGGAGCACCCGCACCCCCGGATGGTGCGTCATACACGGCGCATCCCGCCCGAGCCGAGCTTGCCCGTAGGCCCGCTACGCGCTGCGCCCGGCTCGGCCGACCTGCTGGTTCTGACGCATCCCCGCGGGCACGTCTGCCCCGCCCTCGGCCGCTGAAATCGCCTCGGCGAGCCAGGTCGGAACGCGTGTCGGACGCAAGTTCGTGCCGTCGACCGTCGCGTGCGCCGTCCAGCCGTCCGCGATCGCCACGCCGTCGCGCTCGATCGCGTACTCGTAGCGGAAGCGTGCTCCCTTCACGTCCACGCAGCGGGCGTGCACCGTCAGCCGGTCGTCGAAGCGGGCCGGCTGCAGGTAGCGGACGTGCGACTCGAGGACGAGCGCCTCGATCCCGAGCTCGCGCAGGCGCCGGTAGCCCCCGGCCCGCCGCTCCAGGTACTCGACGCGCGCGACCTCGAACCACACGAGGTAGTTCGAGTTGTGCGCGATCCCCTGCGCGTCGGTCTCGGCGAACCGCACCTTGACCTCGGTTGCGAAACTGAACTCGTCCATGGACAAGGCAGCCATGCTCGCAGAACGTATCCGCGGCAGTCAGCCATGCGTCGTCCTGACGGGGGCGGGCGTCTCGACCGAGAGCGGCATTCCCGACTTTCGCAGCGCGACGGGGATCTGGGCGCAGTACGACCCGTACGAGGTCGCGTCGATCGACGCCTTCCGGCGCGACCCCGAGCGCGTGTGGGAGTTCTACGCGCTGCGTCTCGACGTGCTCGCCGAGGCGCAGCCGAACCCGGCTCATCGCGCACTTGCAGAGCTCGAGGAACGCGGGGTCGTCCAGGCGGTGGTGACGCAGAACGTCGACCGCCTGCACGCGGCCGCCGGCTCGCGGAATGTGGTCGAGGTCCACGGCTCGATCGGGCGCGCCGTCTGCCTCGCCTGCGGACACGCCGAGGAGTCGGTGCGCGACCTGCTGCCGCTCCCGCGCTGCGTCGACTGCGGGGCGATCCTGAAGCCCGGCGTGGTGATGTTCGGCGAGATGCTGCCCGTCGACGCGATCGACCGCGCCACTGCGCTCGCGCGGAACGCCGGGCTCCTGCTCGTCGTCGGCACGTCGCTCGAGGTGTGGCCCGTCGCGGGGCTGCCGGACGAGACGCTGACGCACGGCGGCAAGCTCGCGATCGTCAACCGCGACCCGACGCCGTACGACGACCGTGCCGACCTCGTGATCCACGCCCCCGCGGGTGAGACACTCGCTGCGTGCGTGACCGGCAGTACGACGTCGTCGTAATCGGGAGCGGCTTCGGCGGCGCCGTCGCCGCGCTGCGGCTGAGCGAGAAGGGCTACCGCGTCGCCGTGCTCGAGGAGGGGCGCCGCTTCGAGCCGGGGGAATTCCCCAAGACGAGCTGGCGCGTGCGCGACTACCTGTGGGCGCCGCGGGTCGGCTGCCGCGGCATCCAGCGGATCACACCGCTGCGCGACGTGCTCGTGCTCTCGGGCGCAGGTGTCGGCGGGGGCTCGCTCGTCTATGCGAACACGCTGTACGAGCCGCCGGCCCACGTGTGGCGCGACGAGCGGTGGGCCGACGAGCTCGCGCCGTGGTACGACCAGGCGCGGCGCATGCTCGGCGTGACGCGGTTCCCCGGAGACACGCCCGCCGACGAGGTGATACGCGGCGTCGCGGCGCGGCTCGGTGCCGAGGACACGTTCGAGCACACGCCGGTCGGAGTGTGGTTCGGGGAGGACGGCGTCGACCCGTACTTCGGCGGAGCGGGACCGCCGCGGAACGGCTGCGACCTTCGCGGCGCGTGCATGACGGGCTGCCCGCGCGGCGCGAAGAACTCACTCGACCGCAACTACCTCTGGCTCGCCGAGCGCGCGGGCGCCGAGATTCACGCCGAGACCAAGGCGAGGCGGCTCCGAGAAGGGTGGGAGGTGGAGACGTGCCGCGGCACGTTCCGTGCGAAGGACGTCGTGCTCGCCGCTGGCGTGTTGGGGACGCTGAAGCTGCTGCTCCGCTCCGGCGTCGGCGGGCCTCGGGTCGGCGACGACGTGCGGACGAACTCGGAGGTGCTGCTCGGCGCGTCGGCGCGCCGCGCCGACGTCGACTACTCCCACGGCGTCGCGATCACGTCGATGATCCAGCTCGACGAGCACACCTACGTCCAG
>CAZDEX010000174.1:0-4866 GCA_964504405.1 uncultured Gaiellales bacterium
CGAGCTCGCGGTGACGGCGGAGCGCCTGGCCGCCCGCGACGAGGCCGAGGGCCGGCTGGGCGACCGGTTCGCCGCCCTGTCCGTCACGGCCCTCGAGAACAATGCGCGTTCGTTCCTCGAGCTGGCCGAGCGCCGGCTGAGCGAGGCACAGGCCAAGGCCTCGGGCGACCTCGAGGGCAAGAAGTCGCTCATCGACCAGCAACTGTTCAACATGACGAGCGAGCTCGGGAAGGTGCGCGACCTGGTGAGCGAGCTCGAACGCGATCGGCAGGTGAAGTTCGGAGCCCTCGCGACGCAGCTACAGCAGAGCCACGAAGGAATGCAGGCGCTCCAGGAAGTCACCCAAGGATTGCGGCAGGCACTCTCGAGCACCAAGGCCCGCGGTCAGTGGGGTGAGCGCATGGCCGAGGACGTGCTGCGACTTGCCGGGTTCATCGAGAACGTCAACTACCGCAAGCAGCGTGCCGTCGACGGTGGCGGCATACCCGACTTCACGTTCCTCCTGCCACAGGAACAAGCGCTCTAAATGGAAGAGAAGTTCCCGCTCGACAACTACCTGAGGTATCTCGACTCGGCGTCCGACCTCGAGCGCAAGCGGTTCCGCGACGACTTCCTCCGCGACGTGCGAGCCCGCGTCCGCGAGCTGGCGGCTCGCGACTACCCGGGGGGTCGTGGCGGCTCGCTCGACTGCGTGCTGCTGTTCATCCCGAACGAAGCGCTGTACGGGTTCATCCAGGAGCACGACGAAGCCATCCTCGAAGAGGCGTTGCGCCACAAGGTCGTGTGCTGCTCACCGCTGACGCTGTTCGCGGTGCTCGCGGTGATCAGGCAGGCGGCCGACAACTTCAGGCTCGAGCGCACGTCGAACGAGATCCTCGACCTGCTCGCCGCGTTCGACAAGCAGTGGAAGGCGTTCGTCGACAAGATGGACAAGCTCGACCGATCGCTCACGACGGCCCGACGCGATTACGACGAGCTCGTCAGTACCCGCCGCCGTCAGCTCGAACGGCCACTCGAGAAGATTGCCACCCTCCGACGCGAGCGTCCGCTGTCACTCGCCGACGACGACAACAGGGACGAGTCGGGAACCCTCGCGTTGGAGGCATAGGAACGGGGAGCTCGAGGTTGTAACCGGCATGGGCGCCGGTACCCTGGTCTTGTGATCGCGCTGCTCGTCCTGCTGTTCATCGCCCTGCCGATCGCCGAGATCGCCGTGATCATCAAGGTGGGTTCGTTGCTGGGCGTGGTCGACACCATCGCGCTGCTGCTCGGCATCTCGGTGCTCGGCGTCTGGCTGGTCAAGCGTCAAGGCATCGGTGTGCTGCGGCGGATGCGCGAGCAGACGAACGCCGGACGGGTCCCGGGCAACGAGATCGTCGACGGCGCGCTGCTGTTGCTCGCGGGCGCCCTCCTCATCCCGCCCGGGTTCATCACCGACGCGGCGGGCCTGTTGCTCCTGCTTCCACCGGTACGCAGCGGCATTCGCCGGATGACGAGACGGCGGCTCAGCCGCCGCGTGGTCAAAAGAGTCGAGATCCGCCGCTACGACGCCTGAGGGCTCCGGCCGAGCGGGCGGGTCAACCGGGGCGAAGCAGCTCCGGCGCGATCGGACACTCGGCCCTTCGGCTTGCCGCGCCCGGGGCCTCGAGGCCGGACGGACCGACGACGGCGTCGACCCGCTCGAGCGCGAGCACCTCGACTTCGTCGCTGCTCTCGGCAACGTCGTCGTCGTTCGCCGCGAAACGGGCGAGGAGCGCGTCGTAAAGACGGTCGGGGAGCGCGCGACCCAGTCCGGCCACGAGCCACACTTGCGCCCGGTTCTCGGCGAGCGCGGCAGCCACGGGCTCCGTCCCCGACGGTACGAGCGCCGAGGCCGCGCCAACCGCACTCGCCTCCATGAGCACATGCGTGACGCCGAGCGCGTTCGCCTCGACGTCCGACACCAGCCGCACCGGTCGTTCGGCTCGACGCACGTGGGATGCGAACCTCCGGGCACCCGGCAGACGGATCGCGAGCGCCTCGAGGTCGGGACGGGTGTTCAACGCCGCGGCGACGGTGTCACCCCACCCGAGCACTGCGATCGGGGCGTCGTGAGGAAACGGGAGCGCTTCGGCGAGACGGGACACGGTGGGATCCTCGTCGAGTAGCTGCACGGCTTCCCAAGCCGCGTCGGCCGCGTCGCTCGCGCACAGCACGCGCGAGCACAACCACCACAAGGGCCCGGAGGCGACATGGTGCGCGAGCAGCCGCCGGCACGCGACGACGAGCCCGGCCGGATCGTCGGCGAACGCGGCAAGGCAATCGGCAGCCTCCGACACCAACGCTTCGTCATCGCCTGCCCACCTGGCGAGATACCGCAATCGCTCGAACGGCTGCACTGGAGCGACCCTACCTGCATGCCGCGCGCCCCAACGCGGCGCGTCGTTCCATCGCTCGACGAGTTCGGGCGCGCACGCTGAGCGGCGCCGCGGTCTCGATGTGTCCCGTTGGTGCGGGCGCTTCAACTGAGGTTCAGGTCGATCGCCGTACACACGAGGCGGCGCACAGGTCCGCTCCCTTGCCCCAGAGCGAGCCCAGCTGCCATGCGCCGCCTGGCCCCGGCATCCGGGGCCCGGGCGAGCGTCGGTGAGTAGCCCCGGAGCGCGACCCGACCCGGCTCCGGGGCGCTCCCATTCCATGACGCGGCCGTACCTGGGCATTTCTCTTGATCCGCGAGATTCATTCTGGGAATTGCAGCAACCCTCCTCTGGCGCCAACCTCGGCGCGTGCTTAGAGATCCGCCGGCGAGGGCAGATATCCGGGTGCGGTGGTCGTCCCCCACCGTCTCAGGTGACCCTGCCCCAGTAGCTGTCCCCGGCCCCAGCATTCGCCGGGGACGGCTCGCGCTCGGGGACACAACTACGCTTCGATTCGATGACAGACCGCGACGGGTTGGACGAGATCGCGGAACAGCTCCGCGCCGCAATCTCGACCCGTGATGTGACTGCGTTCGGGCGTCTCCTCGCCGATGACGTGCGTTGGGGCGACGACGATCACCCGCGCAAGTGCCGTAGCCGCGCCGACGTGCTCGCGACCTTCACTGGCCTCGTCACGACAGGCGTCGACGCAGACATCATCGAGATGACGACAGGCACTGGCGGCATCGTTTGTCGTCTTCGAGTGCATTGGCCGAACCCAGAAGACCGTCGCAGAGGCACCGCCTTCTTCCACGCATATCTCGTACGCGACGGAAGGATCAGCGAGATTCGCCGCTACGACGACCGGCGTTCCGCACTCGAAGCGATAGGCGCGTAGACCATTTGACGCAATGATCCACGGAGCCCGCGCGCGCGTCGACGCCCGCGATAACCGTCCCCGCCTCGTCGTATGTTGCACGCATGTTTGGCGTCGCGGTGGAAGTACTCGAGTTGCTCGCAGAACGCGAGCGAATCGAGGCCGCTTTGTTGCAGAAGGTCGGTGTGCTGGCCGCGTCGGGTGAGTGGGCCGCGGACGGTGCGGCCGGTCCCACCGGTTGGCTGGTGCATCGTGGCGGGATTGCCGCTGTCGAAGCGGCGCGGCTGGTCCGCAACGGGCGGCTCCTGCACAAGCACGAGCGCACGGCCAAGCTATTGGCGAGCGGCGACGTAACGAGCGCGCACGTCGACGTGATTGCCCGCGCCGCACGGCACCGCGAAGCCTGCTTCGACGAGCACGAAGAGACGCTCCTCGACGCGGCACGCACGCTGCCGGTGCAGGAGTTCCGTGCAGTGGCGCGCCGTTGGCGTGTCCTCGCCGACGACGTCGCGGCCGACGCCGAAGCGGCGAAGTCATTCGAGCGGCATCACCTGCACTGCTCACCGACCTTCCACGGCACCGTCCGCATCGACGGCGAACTCGATCCCGAAGGCGGCGCGATCGTCCTCGCCGCACTCGATGCGCGTATGGATCCGGACTCGTCCCGTCCGGCGGCGCAACGCCGAGCCGAGGCACTGGTGCGCCTCGCTTCGGGTGATGCTCGGAACATCAACGTCGACGTGATCATCGACGCTGAATCCCTCGCCGGTCAGGTCCCGGCCGACCTCACCGACGCGCGCAGCGATCTGGAGCGGGTCGGCCCGGTCGCGCCGAGCACTGTTCACCGGCTCGCGTGCAACGGCCTCGTCGGACGGATCGTGAAGCACAGCAACGAGATCCTCGATGTCGGCCGCCGTCAACGCCTCGCCACCCCGGCCCAACGCCGAGCCGTACGTAGCCGCGACGGTAGGTGCGTGTTGCAGGACTGTGATGCGCCACCCGAGTGGTGCGACGTCCACCATCTCCAGGGGTGGACCGACAACGGCCCCACCGACCTCGACAACCTCGCCTTGTTGTGCCGCCGCCACGACGTCGCCTGTCACGAGGGTCGCTGGAGACTTCAACGACGAACCGACGGCACCATCGAGGCAATCCCGCCGTAGGCAAGCTCCCGGTCCCTGAGCTCGACCTACCGCGGTTCTGTGGTTTGGGATGTGACGCGCCCGATCGCGCTCGCGACGCGGCGCGCGTCGGCTTCGCTGTTGAACGATCCGGCAATACGGATCCCGGTGTCGTCGAAGTGGTTGCTGTTGAAGCGCGGCGCGCTGAAGGAGGTTCCCGTTGACGAGCACCGCGCCGCCCCGACGCGTGCGGATCAGCGCGACTACTTGCTGAGCCCGGGTTCCTTCGGCAGACCGAGCACGCGCTCGCCGACGATGTTCTTCATGATCTCGTCGGTGCCGCCGGCGATGCGCAGCCCGGGGATGCCGAGCACGAACTCCGCCCACGCGAACGTTCCCCATTCACCGGAGTTCGCCGTGATGCGGGGGCCGAGGATCCCGGCGACCATGTCGCCGAGCTGACGCATGTTCT
>CAZDEX010000175.1:0-4823 GCA_964504405.1 uncultured Gaiellales bacterium
GATGGCGTGGGATCCAGTCCGGCATGTGCTTCGGCGCGTCCTTCTGGAAGAAGGCCTTGCCCGTCGCGCCGTCGGGATAGCGCCGCATCGTGAACGGCCTGTCTTTCAGGTGCGGGACGATCACCTCCGCGATCTGCTGGTAGTAGCGCAGCAGGTCGCCCTTGGTGATTCCCTCGTCGGGCCAGAAGAGCTTGTCGAGATTCGACAGCTTCAGCTCGCGGCTCCCCTTCCGCACGACCTCGCTGATGGGCTCCTCCCGGGTCACCTCCCCGGCCGACTTGTCTTCGCGAATGCCGAGGTACGCCGGATGCCGGAGGTGGTTGTCGTGCGTCCACTCGCCGAAGCGCACCTGGGCGACGAGCTGCGGCTCGACCCACTGCACGTCGCCCTTGCGCACGCGCGGCATCTTGGGCGGCTCCGGGAAGGGCGGCGTGTCGCGGTGGAGCGGCTTGAGCAGCTTGAGCAGCTTGCGGATCTCCGCGTCATCGAACCCCGTTCCGACGTTGCCGACGTAGCGCAGCTTGTCGCCCTCGTTGACCGCGAGGACCAGCGAGCCGAACGTGTTCGCGCGCCGCCCGCTGCCGCGTGTGTATCCCGCGACGACGAACTCCTCGCTGTTCTCGGTCTTGATCTTCAGCCACTCGCGCGTGCGCTTGCCCTGCCGATAGGGCGCGTCGACGCGCTTCGCGATGATCCCCTCGAGGTGCTGCTGCTGCGCAACCTCGAACAGCGCGTCGCCGTCGTCGAAGCCTTCCGAGAACTGCACCGTCCTCACCCGGCCGTCGAGCAGGCCCTGCAGGAGGCCCTTGCGCTCGCGCAGCGGTTCGTCGACATGCGTGACGCCGTCGAGCTCGAGCAGGTCGAACGCGTAGAAGACCAGCGGCCCGCTTCCCTGCTGGAGCTCCGAGAAGCTCGTCTTGCCCGTCGGGTCGATGCGCGTGATCTCCCCGTCGACGACGGCGTTCGGGCTTTTCACCGCCTTCGCGATCGCCTTTGCGACCTCGGGGAAACGACCGGTCAGGTCGTTGTCGTTGCGCGACTCGAGCCGGCATTCGCCGCCGACGATGTAGGCGAGCGCGCGGAAGCCGTCGAACTTCACCTCGAAGGTCCAGCCGTCGCCGTGCGGCACACGTGTGTCGAGCGTCGCGAGCATCGGCTTGTACTTGCGCGGCTCGACGTGCGTCCCCTCGCCGTCGTCGCTCCGCTTGATCAGCAGCCAGTTCTGCTCCTTGCCGTCCATGTGCGCCGGCACGAGCGACCAGCGGCCCTGCAGCTTCTTCCCGTGGAGGTCGAAGGTGAGCTGGCCGTTGCGCTTCTCCTCGACCAGCTCGTAGGTGCCGTTGTCCCAGATCTCGACGGAGCCGGCGCCGTAGTTCCCCTTCGGGATCTCGCCGTGGAACTTCGCGTACTCGAGCGGGTGATCCTCGACGTGCACGGCGAGCGCCTTGGCGCCGGGCTCGAGCGGCACGCCCTTCGGCACGGCCCACGACGCGAGCGCCCCGTTCTTCTCCAGGCGGAAGTCGTAGTGGAGGCGCGTTGCATCGTGCCTCTGGACCACGAAGATCGGCTTCTTGTCCCGACGCAACGAGCTTCGCTCGTCGCTAGAAAACGGCTCGGACGTCTTCTTCGGGTCGCGCTTGCGGCGGTATTCGCTGAGGCTCACCTACGAAGCTTTACGCGATTTGGTCTTACTAGCGCTCCCGGTCTTCCGGGAGCGCGATGAGCGCGACTTCTTCGTGGCAGCAACAGACTGGCGGAGAGCCTCCATCAGGTCGACGACCTCGCCGCCCTCCTCCGCCTTCGGCTCGGGCAGCGGCTCGCCCTCGGCCTTCTTCTGCAAGAGCTCGAGCAGCTCGTTGCGGTACTGGTCGTGGTACTTCTCCGGGTCGAACGTCGCCGCGAGGTTCTCGATCAGCGTCTTCGCCATCTCGACCTCGGCCGGCCGCACCTGAGGCTTCGGCGCCTCCTCGGGCCTCCGCACCTCGTCCGCGTAGTACATCGTCTCGAGCACGAGCGTGTCCTCGACGGGCCGGATCGCGGCGAGGTGCTGCTTGTTCCGGATCACGACCTTCGCGATCGCGACGCGCCCGGTGTCGTCGAGCGCCTTCACGAGCAGCCGGTAGGGCTTCTCGGCGCCTTCCTGCGGGAGCAGGTAGTAGCTCGAGCGGTAGTAGATCGGGTCGATCTCGTCGATCGAGACGAAGTCGCAGATGTCGATCGTGTGCGTGAGCTCGATGTCGAGCCGATCGATATCCTCGTCGGTCAACTCGACGAAGCGGCCCTTCTCGAACTCGAAGCCCCGGATGATGTTGTCGGGGTCGACCGACTCCCCGGTGTCCTTGTTCACCTTGTCGTAGCCGATCGGCGACATGTCCCGGCGGTCGAGGAAGTGGAACTTGAGCTCCTTCGACTGGGTGGCCGTGAACATGCGGACAGGGACGGACACGAGGCCGAAGGAGATCGTTCCGGACCAGATGGGCCGAGCCACGACTGGCCTTTTCCACAGCCCTCCCGAGGACAAACGGATGTGGCAATTGGCCGTTCTCTGTAGAAGCGGCGACCGCTTGACCTGTGGAAAACGTGTGGCGGATCGAAGTCGCCGCAAAGAGCGGGGATTTTCCGACTCGCGCCGCTTGATTCCTGGGGTTGAAGTGCTTCCGAGTGTCTCGGGCGGCTGTGGGTCCTTTGCAGGGCTTTTGGCTCTGTAGAGCCAGGCTCGACCTTTTGCAGAATCTCCACAGCGCTCGCTTCGTCCTGCGGTCCTGCTGCCATGACTAGCGATGTTGTCCGCTCTTGCAACGAGCGGCACCGGATTAGGCCCGTGTGCCTTTCGAGGGTCAGCGCGCTCCGCGCGGGCCTGCAACGCCGCTGCGCGGGGTGTAGTGCGCGCTGACCCCGGAGAGGCGCACGCGCCGGGGGGGCGGCATGAGGTGACGCCAGCGCCGTGGCGATGAGCACGGCAGACAGGGCGGGAGCGTCGTTTCCCCGAACTAGTAGCGGCGCTCCCGCCCCCTACTCGGCCCTGTAGCTCAGTGGAGTAGAGCGCCCGGCTGCTAACCGGGAGGTCGGCGGTCCGAACCCGCCCAGGGCCATTCCCTCGGATCGTAGACCGCTGGCCGGGCGTCAGTCCGTCCGATGAGGTTTCTACAATGAGGGGTACAAGATGCCTCCTGCGAACCGTCACAAACCGACCCGCGCGAAGTCCTCCGACTCGCGTATGTCGTTCATGGAGTTCACGCAGGAGTTCTCTGACGACGCGACTTGCCTCGACCATCTCTGGCGCAGCCGTTACGCCGACGACGGCGAACACGCCCACTGCCCGAAGTGCGACCAGACCCGCAGCTTCAAGCGCTACGAGAAGATCACGACGACGCGGCAGGCGTGGACTTGCACCGGCTGCGGCCACCACCTGCACCCGACCGCCGGAACGATCTTCCACAAGTCCTCGACCTCGCTGCGGCTCTGGTTCTACGCGATCTATCTCGTCTCTAGTTCGCGTTGCGGAATCGCTGCCAAGCAGCTGGAGCGCGAGATCGGCGTCAACTGCAAGACCGCCCTTCGGATGCTCCACCTGATCCGCCAGGAACTGATGAACCAAGACGACCACGGCCCTGTCGGTGGGATCGTGGAGGCCGACGAGACTTTCATGGGCGGGAAGATTCGTGAGTCCGAACGCGCCGCGCGTCGTGCGCGTGGTGAGACACATAGTGGGCCGTACACGCGGCCGAACCGTCCCATCGTGGTCGGGGCGGTCGAGCGCCGTGGGAAGATCAGGGCGAAGGTTGTCGAGCGGCGCAACGACGCGCAAGGGGTCGTGCGCGAGTTCGTGCTGCCCGGGTCGATGGTGTTCACCGACGACTGGAACGGCTACTCGGGACTCTCCGCGAAGGGCATTTACCGTCACCGCAGGATCAACCACACGGCACGTGTGTACGTGGACGGCCCCGTCCACACCCAGACCATCGAAGGGTTCTTCGGGCACTTCAAGACCGACGTGCGCGGCACCCACCACGCGATTTCGGCGAAGTGGCTGCCCGGCTACTTGAACGAGTGGGTGTGGAAGTGCAACCACCGGAACGACGACGAGGCGATGTTCCGGCGGCTCCTGAGGAACGCCGTTCAGCAGGTGTCCACAAAGGACCTGCAAACTGGCCTTTTTTGACAATTCCCCTGCAAATCCGGGGTTGTGTCCGTCCGATGCCATCGCGATAGTGTCAGTCTTGGAGACTGTCCCGTTCCTCTGAGGACGGCTAGGCCTCTGCTTCGCCCCCGGTGGGAAACCACCGGGGGCCGTTTCCTTCAGCGAGGCCAGACGACGATTCCCGGCGTTCCTCCACGAAGCGCGTTCGCTGCCGAAAGCCGACCCGGACCGATCTCGTTCCAGGTCGACTGAGGGACGATGGTCACGATGCGAGAGGGCGGCGGGACTGTGTTTCGGAAGGCTGCGTACGCGTTTAGGTCGGCCATCTGAATGAAGTACGAATGCCTGCTGTCCCGAGGGACAGGGTCGTCGATTAGATAGGTAGCGGGGCGCGAGAGCGAGCCAGTCCCGAAAGTAGCGTCCCCGCTCGTGGTGTACGAGCCGGTTGAGGTTGTCTTCCGCGGCTGTCGTGGAGCGCGAGCCGTAGGCGAGCGCGGAGCGACGGCCGCGGGTCCGGGTGATAGCTGACCACCGCGTCATCCTCGCGAAGTCCGATCAAAGACAAGCGCGAGGAGGAGCACGGTGGTCGAGCACACGATGGACGTGTCGAGCTGGTTGCGCAAGCAGCTCGAGGACGCGAGCCCGGATCTGTTGCGGGTGATGGTCAAGGACTTCGCGGAGG
>CAZDEX010000176.1:0-4815 GCA_964504405.1 uncultured Gaiellales bacterium
CGCCGTGGTCGTGGTCGATCTCGACCTTGCGGATGTCGCTGCGCGTCGCCCACTGGTCGCGGCGCAGGCCGGTGATCCACGCGTCGAGGCCCGCGAGGTGGCGCTGCAGCGGCAGCACCTTGCGCACCTGGCAGCAGAGAAGGCGGTTCTCGACGCTCTTGTAGAAGAGATTCGCGCCGTGCTTCTTGACGAGCGCGTTGACGCTCGGCGCCTCGGGCGAGAGCAGGTCGAGGTTCAGCCCGGGGTAGCGGTCGCGCATCGCGTCGATCAGGTCGAACGTCTCCTGCGGCAGACGCCCCGTGTCGACGCTGAAGAGCTGGATGTTCGGATCGATCTGGTACGCCATGTGCAGGAGCACGGCGCCGTCGGTCTGGAATGCCGTCGAGATCGAGATGCTCGGCGAGAAGCGCTCGATCGCCCACTCGATCACGACCTCCGGCTCCTCCCCCTCGAACTGCACCGACAGCTCGCCGGCTTCGAGATCGTCAAGCAGCTCGACGGACAAAAGCAGCCTCCCTTCCTGCGAGACGAGCGAGCTCGTCGTCGGGTGTGCGGTCGCAGAACGACCGGAACGTCTCTCCCTCGGCGCGCGCCTCGATCCAGCCGCCGACGAGGCCGACCACGGTCTCGTCCAGCTCCTCGGTGGGCACGCGCTTGAACATCGCGCGCCCGATCGCCGCCGGGCGGTCGAGGCTGCCGCGGACGTACACGTCGTAGGCCTGGCGCCGGCGACCCTCGTCGTCGCGCACCGTCGTCCCCTGGAAGCCGATCTCGCCGACCCAGTGGTGCGCGCACGCGTGCGGGCACCCGTCGAGGTTCATGCGCAGCCCGTCGGCAGCCGTGCCGAAACGCTCTTCGAGGAGCTGCACGAGCTTGTCCATCCGCGTCTTCGTCTCGGTGACGGAGAAGTTGCAGTGCGGCTCGCCCGTGCACGCCACCGCGTCGCCGCGGAGCGCGCCGGCGTGGAGCGGCAGCCCGATCTCGGCAAGCCTCGCCTCGACGGCCGCGACGTCGCCCACGTTCGTGATCACGAAGTTCTGCTGGCGCGTGAGGCGAATGTCACCGCCGACGCTCTCCGCGAGGTCGGCGACCGCGATCATCTGGTCGCCGGTGATCAGCCCGATGTGCACCGGCACACCGACGTAGTGGTGGCCGTTCGCCTGCGGGTGCACGCCGAGGTGGTTGTTCGCCGGCGGAAGGTGCGGCAGCTCGAAGCGCTCGAAGCTGCGGCCGAGCCGCGACTCGACGCGCTCGCGCAGGCCGTCGACGCCGATGTCGTCGATCATGAACTTGAGCCGCGCCTTCACGCGCGACATGCGGTAGCGCAGGTCCTCGCGCCACTCGTCGAGAATCGCGGCGAGTAGCGCGATCGCTTCGTCCTTGTCGACCCAGATGCCGAGGTCCTGTGCGATGCGCGGCACGGAGGAGAGGCCGCCGCCCACGAGCACGCCGAAGCCCTCGCGGCCGTCCTTGAGCGCACCGATCAGCGAGATACAGTTGATCTCCGGCGCCGAGCACGCGTCGGGGCAGGCGGTGATCGCGATCTTCAGCTTGCGCGGCAGGTCGGAGTAGTCCGGGTTGCCGTAGAAGAACTCGGCCGCCGCGTCGAGCACCGGCGTCGGGTCGAACAGCTCGTCGTGCGCGAGCCCGCCGAGCGGGCAGCCGGTGATGTTGCGCACCGTGTCGCCGCACGCGCCGGCCGAGGTCAGCCCTGCGGCGTGCAGACGGTCGAACACGTCCGGGAGCGACTCGAGCTTGATGAAGTGGAGCTGCACGTTCTGGCGGGTGCTCAGCTCGCCCGAGCCCTGGCCGTGCAGGTTCGAGATGGCGCCGATCGCGCGCAGCTGCGTCGGCGAGGTGATTCCGCCGGGGATCTTCACCCGCAGCATGAACGTCCCGATCTTCGGCTTGTCGTGGTAGAGGCCCCACCACTTGAGCCGCACGATGTCCTCCTCGTCGACGCGCTCGTACCCGGCCGCGATCAGCCCCGGAAGCTCGTCGAGCATCCCGAGGGGGCTTTTCTCGCGCTTCAGGCGCTCGACCGAATTGCGCTTCAGGACGAGCTCGAGGGAGGGCGCTTCCTTCATGGATTCTCGATACTACAAAAAATGAAGCCATGGCGCTACAAAAAATGAAGTTATGCGGTGACGGCCGTCGCGCCGACGTGCACCTGCACGCCTTCGCGGGCCGCTACGACGGCTGCCTGGAGCTTCGGGACGATGCCGCCGGTCAGCTCGAGCGAGCTGATATCGCGCTCGGTCAGGTCGGACACGACCTCGCCGCCCACGAAGACGCCCGCCACGTCGGACACGAAGACGAGACGGTCGGCGCCGAGCGCGACGGCGAGCACGGCGGCCGCGTCGTCGGCGTTCACGTTCAACGCCCGCGTGCGAGCGGCGCGATCACGGGCACGCCGTCGGCGCCGAGCAGCGCCCAGAGGGCCGCCGGGACGATGGGCAGGAGCATCCCCACCTGCCCGAGCTCGGGGATGGGCCGTGCCTGCAGCCCGAGGTCGTCGCCCATCAGCCCGTGCGCGGGCGGCCCGATGTCGCGGCAGAGCGCGCCGTTCTCCTCTGCGAATGCCCGGCGCACGAGCGGCAGCGCCTCGGAGGTGGTGACACGCCGCCCGCCGACGAAGGGCGCGTCGATGCCTGCTGCACGCAGCGCGGCGGAGATGCGCGCGCCCGCGCCGTGCACGACAACCGCGCCGGCGCCCGGCTCGACGTGGCGGTCGAGCTCGAACGGCCCCTGCGCGAGCGCTGCTCCTCCGCACTTGACGACGGTGAGCGACATCGGCCTCACTTTACATTCTGAAGTGTCACGTCGAGGCTCCCATCCGGGCGGCGCCGAAGGCGCAGGGGCACCACCGTGCCGTCGCTCGCGCGCACGTCGAGGTCGATCGGGCCCTGGGCGCGCCCGACCTCGCGCCGCGCGGCCAGCAGCTCGTCGTGCCTCGCGACCGCCGCGGGGAGCGCAGGGACGCCGTCGCTCGGCCCGAAGGGCTTCGTCAGGTAGCCGAAGACACCGGCGCCGCCCGCACGCGCCACGAGGGAGGCTTCCGTGTACGCCGTCAGCATCACGACCGGGAGCGGCCGCTCCGCGTACATCCGCCGCGCGGCCTCGATCCCGTCCAGGTTCGGCATCTTCATGTCCAGCACTGCGACATCGGGCTTGGTCTCACGGGCGAGCTCGACCGCCTCCAGCCCGTCGCGTGCCTCGGCGCACACCTCGAGGCCGTTCTCCTCGAGGATCTGCCGCAGATCGAGTCTGATGATCGTCTCGTCTTCGGCGATCAGAACGCGCAAGCTGGTGTCGAACATCGCAGGCTCCCTTCCAATGCTTTATCTTTTGAAGCGTGATAACGCAGATCCGCATCCCGCCTGTGCTCCGCCCCGAGGCCGCGGGCAACCGCACCGTCGAGGTCGACGCGGCGACAGTGCGTGACGCGCTGGACCAGCTCGTCACGACGTACCCCGCCCTCAGGGCCCGCGTGCTGGAAGGCGACGGCGTGCCGAGCTTCCTCAACGTGTTCGTCGACGGCGACGACGTGCGCCTGCTCGGCGGCCTCGACACCGAGGTCGCGGCGGGCTCGACGATCCTGCTGCTTCCGGCTGTCGCCGGCGGCTGACATCCGCGCTCCTTCCGTTGGGCAGAAGAGGCGGCGCTGCCTCCGCCCGGCCACGACGACGTGACCGGAC
The DNA here is from genome assembly GCA_964504405.1 of uncultured Gaiellales bacterium. Taxonomy (GTDB): domain Bacteria; phylum Actinomycetota; class Thermoleophilia; order Gaiellales; family Gaiellaceae; genus PALSA-600. The sequence goes on from CAZDEX010000176.1 coordinate 3,699, forward strand.
GGGCCCACGCTACAGAATTTGAAGTCGGCGCGAAGGCCAGGTAGACTTCAAAGCGATGCGCTACATGTCCGAGAAGCCGTTTTTCCTTCTCATGGGCATCGCATGCGCACACGCGGCCTAACCGGACATTCCCCGTCCTCCGGTTAGGTTCACTCCTCAGGACGGGGGCCACGCAGCCGTTGAGGACGCGGCGATGAGCGCTCACTCGCTTCGTTGCCGCGTCTGCGAAGAGGTGACGGTCGCCGAGCCGCTCGACGCCTGCCGCCGCTGCGACGGGCCGAACGACGTGGTCTACGACTGGGAGACCATCCGCCGCTCGGTCTCACGCGCGACGATCGCCGCAGGCCCGCCCTCGCTCTGGCGCTACGCCGCGCTGCTCCCGCTGGGAGCGCACGTGGACGTCGGGGCGGGCTGGACGCCGCTCGTGCGCTCCGACCTCCTCTCCGACGCGCTCGGTATCGAGCTCTTCCTGAAGCTCGAGGGCGAGAACCCGACCGCGTCGTACAAGGACCGCGTCGCGACAATCGCCGCTTCCGCGGCGCTCGACCACGGCGTGACGACAGTGTGCTGCTCCTCGACCGGCAACCTCGGCGACGCCGTCGCATCCGCCGCGGCTGCGACGGGCCTCGAGGCGATCGTGGTCGCGCCCGCCGGCGACGGCCCCACCGCCGTGGCGGCCCGCCATCCGGGAGCGCGCGTCTTCGCGGTCAACGGCTCGTACGACGACTGCCGGCGGCTCGAGCTCGAGCTCGGCTCGCTCTTCCCGTGGGGCTTCGTCAGCGGCAACCTGCACCCGTACGCGAGCGAAGGCGCGAAGACGATCTCGTTCGAGATCGCCGAGCAGCTCGGCTGGCGCCTCCCCGACGCCGTCGTGTGTGCCGCGGCGAGCGGCACGCTCTTCTCGAAGCTCGCACAGGGCTTCGCCGAGGTGACGAGGGCGGGCCTCGCCTCGGCGCCCGTGCCGCGCATGTTCGCGGGGCAGGCGCTCGGCTCGAGCCCGATCGCGGATGCGTTCTCCGACGAGCGCTCGATCTCGCGCGTCGCGCCCGCGACACACTTCGCGTCGCTCGCCGTCGGCGACCCGTCATACGGCGACCTTGCCCTCGGCGCGGCGCGC
>CAZDEX010000177.1:0-4544 GCA_964504405.1 uncultured Gaiellales bacterium
CGGGCTTGAACGTAGGCACCGCTACGCCCTTCGCCCGACCCGAACGACCTGCTTGGTCTGAGCCATCCCCGTAAGCACCCGATTCCACATCAGACCGCCTGCGACTACTTCGACTAACCCTTGACCGTCGCGGTGGCGGAGATCGTCTCGCCGCCGAGTGTCGCGTCGTTGCACGGAAGCCCGCCGAAGATCGCGGTCTTCACGCACCCCGCCGCTCCGAGGTCGTGGAAGAACAGGTCGGCTGCCGCGTTCGCCGTCTGGCCGGTCGGCACGGAGCCGGAGTCGCTGTCGACGACAGCCGTCGCCTTCACCGTCGCCGACTTGCCCGCCGCGAGGATGAACGAGCCCGACGCGCCGCCGACCGTCTTGCCGCCTGCGGTCGTCGTGATCACGGCGCTCGCAGGAGCCTGGCCGTTCTCGGTCACGGTCGACGAGAACTTGACGAGCGTGCGGGTGACCTTGACGCGGTGCTTCTTCCCCTTGACCTTGACCGTCTTGTACGCGGTCACGTTCTTCTTGGTGACCGTCAGCTGGACCTGGGTCGGGATGTGGCGGATCGACTGCACCTCGACGCTACCCGCGGCGTTCGGCGTGCCCTTGCCGGGGTTGTACGGCGTCCAGAGCGACGTCCAGCGGTAGTCGCCCGTGGAGGTCGGCTGCGTGATCGCCGACGAGGTGAACGACGCCGAGAGGAGCTTCGCGCCGAAGGTCGCGCGGCCCGGCGTGCCTGCGGGCACATCCGGCGGCGGCAGGCAGACGACGAGCTTCGTCTGGTAGCCCGCGGCCGTTTCCGGCGCTGCACTTGCGACGACGAACATCGGGATGTCGAGCGTCTGGCCGGCAGCGGTCAGGTGGAGGTCCCACGTCTGCGACGGGGTGACCTGGCACTGCGCGGCCGCAGCATTCGTCGTGGCGGTCGGTGCGATCGCGTCGAGCTCGCCGGTCAGCGGCAGCACCGCGCCGCCGAGGTCGGCGGCCGAAGCCGTGGCCGTCACGTCGCCCAGCTTCGTGCCCGCGGCAGGCGAGCCGATCTGGTAGCCGGTCGGCACGTAGATCGAGACCTTCGCGGTCGGGTCGTCGCTGTTCGAGATCACGACACCGATGCGCGCCGACCCGCCGCCGCCTGCGGCCTGCGGGGTCTCCGAGGAGACGACGAGCTTCGGTGCGAACGATGCGAGTGCCGAGCCCGCGAACGCGAGCGAGGCAAACACGGCGCCCGCCATCAAGGCGAGGCGAGTGGCTTTCTTCATGTGTTCCCCTTCCTCCATTTCAGCGCGTCAATAGGAAAAAGACGGTCAAGCCCGGGGGGTCGGGACGAAATGTGACCGATCTTCGGAGGTCACAAACCGCCGCTCACAAAGACCTTACTGATCAGCCGCGCGCGGACACGAGCGGGCCGACGGCCACCCAGTGGACGCGGTCGTAGCGCACGAGCTGGGCCTTGCTGATCGGGTAGTAGTCGGTCGCGCTCGTCGAGATCGTGATCCCCGGCCGCATGAACGGGTTGACCTCGTTCAGATGCTGGGCCGCGGCGAGGAGGGAGGCCCGGGTGGGGCTCTTGCCGGCGTGCGTCAGCGCGTCGACCATCGTGTAGGCGACGCCCATCCCGTAGAAGTTGTAGACGTCCTCGAACTTGGCGCCCGGGGCGTACTTCTTCAGGATCGAGCGGTAGAGGGCAACGACCGGGTCCTTCGCCCAGACCTTGTCCGTCGGGTCCTTCACGAAGGCGATCGAGTTCGAGCCGTTCGCGAGCTCGGGCGCGTTCGCGCGGATGATGTCCATCACGTTCGGCGAGATGCAGACCGAGCTGACGTAGATCTTCGGGTGCCACCCGAACTTGTGCGCGGCGAGGTAGGCGAGGATCGCGTACTGCGGCGTCACGTTGAGGACGAGCACGTTGGCGCCCGACGCGTGCAGCGTCGACATCTGCGAGTCGATCGACGTGTCGGTCGGCTGGTACGCCTGCGACGACGCGATCGCCGACGCCTTCGCGCCGAGCCCCTTCTTGAGGCCGTCGGTCATGTCCTTGCCGAAATCGGATGCCTCGGCGAGCACGGCGACCTTCGCGCCGGCGATCTTCGCGATCGAGCGCCCGTAGATCACGCCCTCGGCGCGGAAGCTCGGGAGGTAGCCCATCGTCCACGGGTGCGACTTCGCGTTGTCGCCGATGCGCGCGGCGCCGGTGCCTGCGAAGAGCTGCGGGACCTTGGCGGCATTCAGATAGTCCGTCGTCGCGACGGTGTTGTCGGTGCCGATCGTGCTGAAGATCGCCAGGACGTGATCCTGCTCGACGAGCTGGCGCGTCAGCTGCACCGTCTTGGCGGGGTCGTACGCGTCGTCGCGGTAGAGATACGTGATCTTGCGGCCGTTGACGCCGCCGTGCGCGTTCACGTACCTGAAGTACGCGTCCGCGCCGCGTGCGACCGATCCGAAGAGCGCCGCCGGGCCGGTGATCGGAACGGTCCCGCCGATCGTGATCGTCTTCGCGGTCACACCGGGCGTTCCGCCCGCGAGGGCGACCGGCACGATCGTGAGCGCTGCGAGCGCCACGAGGATGCGCTTCATGCGCTCACCGGTTTCGTGAGCGTCTGCAGCGAGAGGACAGCCGGGCCGAGCGAGATCGACGTCTCGTCGCCGAAGCCGAGGTACGCGATGTCCGGGCTCGCCGACGACGGGCCGAACGTGACGCTCAGCCGCGTGCCCTTCGGGAGGTACTGCACGTAGTCGGCGAGCCGGATCGTCTGCAGGCCGACCTTCGGGACGATGCCGCCGTGCGTGATCACGCGGTTACCTGCCTGCACCGTCACGACGAGGCGCGGATAGTTGACGACCTTGCGGATCTGCACCTTGAGCAGCGACACGCCGAAGGTCTCGAGCGCCTGGCGGAACAGCGGGCCCTTGCGCGGGCCGAGCGTGGTGCCGCGGAAGCCGACGGTGATGGTCTTCGTCTTCGGCACGCCGGCGAACGTCGCGCGCTTGGCGCCGGACTGCGCGGCGATCGTCACCGGCTTCGCCGAGTCGATGCCGTTCGGTGCGCCCTTCAGGAAGTGGTCGTACCACGCGAGCCCCTGCGACATCACGTAGTCGAAGTCGGGGCCGGGGAACGTCGACGGCGCGTGCCCGAACTGGCCGACGTAGAGGTGCTTCGGGCCTGCGATGCGCGTGTAGCCGTTCAGCGCCTGCGTGACGTCGAAGGCCCAGTCGACGCGCCCCTGGAACATGTACGTCGGCGTCGTGATCTTCGGCAGCGCCGCGAACGACGAGCGCGAGTCGGCGATCGACTTGAGCGACTGCAGGTTCGTGGAGTGGACGGCGTCGTTTTCGACGGAGGCGATCAGCGGGGAGCGCGACTCCACGGTCTTCGCGAAGCCGAGGACGATCCCGGACTTCGCGATGTTCTGCGGCCAGAGCGCGGAGTAGAGATCGGTCCACGTCTCGACGACCTCTGCGGCCTTGTACGGGATGCCTGCGGCGAGGCCGTTCCAGGTCTCCCCGCCGCCGTAGGAGATGCCCCAGGCGCCGATCTGCGTGTTGCTCACCTCGGGCAAGCCGGCGAACCACGTCTCCATCGTGCGCTCGGTGGCGATGTCGTCCGGGCCGGCGAGGCCGACGTCGCCGCCCGACGTGCCGTGGCCCCGCGCGGTGTAGGCGAGCGCCGCATATCCCTGCGCGGCAAAGATGCCCGCGATCGGCGCCATGTCGTCCTTCGACCCGCCGAGCCCGTGCATGACGACCACCCCGGGCCAGCCGCTCGCCGGCGCGGCGCCGTCGGGCTCGTAGAGGTCGTAGGCGATCTTCGTGCCGTCCGTCATCGTCTGGAAGCCGGACTGCTTGGTGAATGCCTGTGCGGGCGACGCCCAGAGGAGCAGCAGCGCTGCGACGAGGAGAAGGCGCCTCACGGCGGGCAGCGTAGCCGCTCCCTACAATCGCGCTCATGGATTCGCGGCCCATCGGCGTCTTCGATTCCGGCGTCGGCGGGCTCACCGTGCTGCACGAGTGCCTCGTCACGATGCCGAACGAGGACTTCGTCTACCTCGGCGACCATGCGCGCCTGCCGTGGGGGCCGCGCAGCAGGGAAGAGGTGCAGCGCTTCGCGCACGAGATCGGCGCATACCTCGAGCGCCAGGGCGTGAAGATGGTGGTCGTCGCGTGCAACACCGCCACGTCGGTCGCCTTGCCCGAGCTGCAGGAACAGCTGTCCGTGCCGGTCGTGTCGGTGATCGTGCCGGAGGCGCACGCCGCGGTGCAGGCGACGCGCAATCGCCGCGTCGGGTTGCTCGCCACCGAGCTGACCGTCGCGAGTGGGCGCTACGCGTCACTCGTGCGGGCGCTCGACGCCGGCGTTCGCTTCACCGCGATCGCGTGCCCGAAGCTCGTGCCGCTCGTCGAGGCGGGCGATACATTCACCGACGACGCGGTCGCGGCGGTTCGCGAGTACGCCGAGCCCCTGAAGGCAGCAGACTGCGACACGGTGATCCTCGGCTGTACCCACTATCCGCTCCTGCGCCCGATCTTCCAGCGCACATTCGGGCGCGACGTCACGC
>CAZDEX010000177.1:4554-4813 GCA_964504405.1 uncultured Gaiellales bacterium
TCACGCTCGTGTTCTCGGCCGATGAGACCGCGCGCGAGGTTGCCGAGACGCTCGCACGCAAGGGCTTCGACAACGAGCGCGACCGCGAGGGCAGCTACCGCTTCCTGACCACGGGCGACCCCGACCTGTTCCGCTCCCTCGGCGAGCGCTTCCTGCAGCTGCCGCTCGGCGACGTCGAGCGCGTCGAGGTCGCCGCGCTGGAGGCCGCCGCGTGAGACGTCCTGTGTCAACCCTTGGCCGCGAGGAGGTGGTTGAGGCT
>CAZDEX010000178.1:0-4798 GCA_964504405.1 uncultured Gaiellales bacterium
TACGGCATCTCGCTCCCGTGGGGCCCGAACACGCTGCTCTACAACACGAAGAAGGTCTCGCCCGCGCCGAAATCGTGGGCGGCGATCTACGACCCGAAGTACCGGGGCAAGGTCACCGTCCCCGACAACCCGATCCAGATCGCCGACGCGGCGCTGTACCTGATGAAGCACCAGCCGTCGCTCGGCATCAAGGATCCGTACGAGCTGAACTCGAGCCAGTTCAACGCTGCGGTCGGCCTGCTGAAGAAGCAGAAGCCGCTGATCAAGAAGTACTGGGCGCTCGCCTCGGACGAGATCGATCTGTTCAAGAACGGCGACGCCGTGATCGGCGCGTCATGGCCGTACCAGACCAACACGCTGATCGCGGACAAAGCGCCTGTGAAGGACCTCGTGCCCTCGGAGGGCGCGACCGGGTGGCTCGACACGTGGATGGTCTCGGCGCACACGAAGAACCTCGACTGTGCATACAAGTGGCTGTCCTGGATCTCGACGCCGCAGGTGCAGGCGGAGCAAGCGATCTATTTCGGTGAAACGCCGGTCAACTCCAAGGCGTGCGCGATCATGGACAAGCTGTCCAAGGGCTCGTGCGCGCAGTACCACGCGAACGCGCCGCTCAAGTACTTCAAGCAGATCCACTTCTGGAAGACGCCCATCGCGGACTGCGGCAACGGCCAGAAGAACTGCATGGACTACACGAAGTGGCAACAGGCCTGGACACAGCTGAAGGGCTAGGCCCGCGCGTCGGAGCGCGCCGCCGTCTCGGCGGCGCGCTCTGGCGCCGGTCATGGCTGCGGGGCTTCTCGCTTCTCTCGCCGCCGGTCCTGGCCTTCCTGCTCGTCTACGTCACGGCGCTCGTCGCGCTGTTCATCTCGTCGTTCTGGACGGTCGACCCGTTCACGTCGGAGACGGTTCACCACTGGACGCTCGACAACTACCGCGAGCTGTGGCACGGCGCCGTGTACCGCCACGTCGCCTGGCGCACGGTCTCGATCGCAGGAGCGGTGACGATCACGGACGCGGTGATCGCCTTCCCGTTCGCGTACTTCATGGCGCGAGTCGCGTCGGGCCGCATGCGGGCGGTCTTGTTCGTGCTTGTCCTGCTGCCGTTGTGGGCGTCGTACCTCGCGCGGGTGTACGCGTGGCGGCTGATCCTCAACTCCAACGGGCTCCTCAACTGGTCGCTGCACAAGCTCGGGCTGCCGTCGGCCGGGATCGCGTACACGAACACCGCGATGTGGATCGTGTTCTCCTACATCTGGCTGCCGTTCATGATCCTGCCCGTCTACGCCTCGCTCGAGCGGATCCCCCACTCCTACATCGAGGCGTCGCGCGACCTCGGCGCGAGGGGCGGGCGCACGCTCCGCTCGGTGATCCTGCCGCTTGCGCTCCCCGGGATCGTCGCAGGCTCGATCTTCACCTTCTCGCTCACGCTCGGCGACTACATCACGCCCGTGTTGATCGGCGGCGCGTCGAGCCAGTTCATCGGCAACGTGGTCTACGACGCCGTCAACCAATCCTCGAACCTGCCGTTCGGCGCCGCGTTCGCGGTCGTGCCGGTGATCGTCATGGGCGTCTACCTCGCGATCGCGCGCCGCCTCGGCGCCTTCGACGCGCTCTGATGGAAGGTAGAGCGACCAGAATCGGTCTCGGGGCCTGGGTCGCGCTCGTGCTCGCGTTCCTCTACGTGCCGATCGGCGTGATCTGTCTCTACGCGTTCAACTCCTCGAACATCCAGAGCTGGCCGATTTCCGGCCTGACGACGAAGTGGTTCGGCCCGGCGATCCACAACGGGGACATGCAGCAGGCTCTCTGGCTCTCGCTGAAGGCCGCCGCGCTCGCCACGCTGACTGCACTGCTCCTCGGGTCGGCGGCGTCGTTCGGCGTGCACCGCTTCCGCTTCTTCGGCCGCGAATCGATCTCGTTCCTCCTCGTCCTCCCGATCGCGCTCCCCGGGATCATCACCGGCATGGCGCTCAATTCGTACTTCGTCTTCTGGAAGTTCAACTTCGGCCTCTGGACGATCGTGATCGGCCACGCGACGTTCTGCGTCGTCGTCGTCTACAACAACGTGATCGCACGGCTGCGGCGGGTGCCCGGTTCGCTGACCGAGGCGTCGATGGACCTGGGCGCCGACGGCTTCCAGACCTTCCGCTACGTCACCTTCCCCACGATCTCGACCGCGCTCATCTCGGGCGGGCTACTCGCATTCGCGCTCTCGTTCGACGAGGTGATCGTCACCACGTTCACCGCAGGCGCGCAGAACACGCTGCCGATCTGGATCTTCGGCCAGATCCGGCTCGGACAGCAGCTCCCCCAGGTCAACGTGGTCGTGTTCCTTATCCTCGCCGTGACGATCATCCCCGTCGCGCTCGCACAGCGTCTGACCCGCGAGAGCGGGATCCTGCGCACCGAATAGGAGGGCTCCTTGGCTGCCATCGACGTGATCAACCCCGCCACCGCCGAGACGATCGACTCGGTCCCCAACATGAGCGCCGAGGAGGTCGACGAGATCGTCGCGCGCGCGAAGAAGGCGCTGCCGGAATGGCTCGACGCGACGCCGAAGGAGCGCTCTGAGCTCCTGCACAAGCTCGCTCAGGTTCTCGAGGACAACGCGGAGGAGCTCGCGCAGATCGAGTCGCGCAACGTCGGCAAGCCGCTGATGGTCTCGCGCGACGAGATGCCGTTCTCCGCCGACAACCTCCGCTTCTTCGCCGGCGCGGCGCGCAACCTGGAGGGGAAGGCGGCCGGCGAGTACATCAAGGGCTACACGTCCCTGATCCGCCGCGAGCCGATCGGGATCGTCGCCGGCATCTGCCCGTGGAACTACCCGCTGATGATGGCGATCTGGAAGATGGGCCCCGGGCTCGCCGCCGGGAATGTGCAGATCCTCAAGCCCGCCGAGCAGACGCCGCTCTCGCTCCTGCGGTTCGTCGAGCTGGCGAAGGACGTGATCCCCGAAGGCGTGCTGCAGGTCGTGACGGGCGACGGCGTGCCGGCGGGCCAGCGCCTCGTCGAGCATCCTGACATTGGCCTCGTCTCGCTGACCGGCGATGTCCAGACCGGCAAGCTGATCGCGAAGAACGCGGCCGACACGCTCAAGCGCGTGCACCTCGAGCTCGGCGGCAAGGCGCCGATGGTCGTCTTCGACGACGCCGACCCCGAGCAGGTCGCAGAGGGGATCAAGATCGCCGGCTTCTGGAACTCCGGCCAGGACTGCACCGCCGGGTCGCGCATCATCGCCGGGCCGAAGATCTACGACGCGCTGCTCGAGCACCTCGTGCCGGCGATCGAGTCGCTGAAGGTCGGCGATCCCGCCGACGGCGACGACGTGGAGATGGGCCCGGTGATCTCGCACGACCAGCAGGACCGGATCCTCGGTTTCCTCGACCGCGCCAAGGGCGCAACCGTGCTCACGGGCGGAGACTCGAACGGGAGCAAGGGCTACTTCGTGAAGCCGACGATCGTGACCGACGTGAGCCAGGACGACGAGATCGTGCAGCGCGAGGTCTTCGGCCCTGTCGTGACGGTGCAGAAGTTCGCCGACGACGACCAGGCGATCGAATGGGCGAACGGCGTGCGCTACGGGCTCGCCGCGTCGGTGTGGACGCGCGACGTCGGCCGCGCGCTCAACGCATCGCGCAAGCTGCAGTTCGGCACCGTGTGGGTGAACGATCACCTCGTGCCGATCACGTCCGAGATGCCGCACGGCGGCTACAAGTCGTCGGGCTACGGCAAGGACATGTCGATCTACTCGATGGAGGAGTACACCCAGATCAAGCACGTCGCGCTGAAGATCGACTGATGCTCGCCGCGCCTCCGACCCACCAGCTGGTCGTCAGACTGGATGACTACTCGGACGGCCTGCCGGCCGGCCACGTCACGTTCCGCCAGCGCGGAGACGACGTCGTGATCCGCTACTCGCTGACTGCCGACCTGAGACACGCGCACTTCCGCCTCTACCGCCGGCACACGGCGCACACGGTTCTCTCATGCGAGACGTTCTACGACCACGTGGGCACGTCGTTCGATCCCGCCGACCCGACGCCCGCGGACGCCGAGCTGCCGCTCGATCACGACCTCGGCGGGCCGGTCGCGGTGGTGCGCGGCATGACGATCGCACGTCTGCGCGCGCGCGACGGCGTCGTCACCGCGTGGACGCCGCGGCACGCGGTCTGCGGCGACCTCTAGGCCGCACGCGCGACGGGTGTCTGACACCCCTGCGAACGACGGAGCCGCGCCGAACCTCGAACCGGTGTCAGACACCTCTGCGAACTGCGGAACCGTCTCGAAGGTCGAAACGGGTGTCAGACACCCATCGTGGCGGCGCGAATCTCGGCGAGATCGTCGGCCGACGGCTCCCATGAACCGGCGGCTGCGTTCGCGCGCACCTGCTCCGGCTTGGTCGCGCCCGCGATCACCGAGACGACGGGGTTGACCGCGAGCAGCGTGCCGATCGCGACCTGGAGCAGCGAGACGCCCTTCGCGTCGGCCCAGGCCCGGAGGCGCTCGACCTTGTCGAGGTCGGCGGGATCGATCGCGCGGCCGTGCAGCCGGGTGCCCTTCGCCGGCGGTCTGTCACGCCCGACCTTGCCCGTCAGGAGCCCTGAGGCGAGCGGGAAGAAGGGGATGAAGCCGAGGCCGAGCTCCGCGCACGTGCCGAGCAGCTCGGACTCCGGATCGCGGTGCAGGAGTGAGTACTCGCTCTGCTCGGAGACGTAGCCGGGGCCGGCGATCGCCTTCGCGCGCCGCAGCGTCTCCGGCTCGTAGTTCGACGTGCCGTACGCGCGGATCGTGCCCT
>CAZDEX010000179.1:0-2230 GCA_964504405.1 uncultured Gaiellales bacterium
TGCTGCTCGCCCGCGCGCTCTCGCGCGCGCACGTCCCGTTCACGTTCCGGATGTATCCCGGCGGCCACACGCAGGTGCTGTGGGGAACGCAGGCTCCGAGTTGGCTCGCCCTCGCGCTCGACAACCTCGATCCGCCCGCGTGACGGGTGAGCCCGGGTCGACGTTCGGCCGGGTGGCGGAGGCGTGAGCGAGCGCCCCGAGCTCAGCTTCGACACCGTCGCCGAGGAGTACGAGCGCACCCGGCCGGGCTATCCGCCCGCGCTGCTCGACCCGCTGCCGCTTCACCACGACGCCGCCGTGCTCGACCTCGGCGCCGGCACGGGGAAGCTCACGCGCGTGCTCGCGAAACGCTACGAGGACGTGACCGCGGTCGAGCCGCTGGCGAACATGCGCGCCGTGCTCGCGCGCGTCGTTCCCGGCGTGACAGTGCTCCCCGGATCGGCCGAGCGCATTCCGCTCGACGACGGATCGGTCGACGGTGTGTTCGCCGCGTCGGCGTTCCACTGGTTCGACAAGCCGGTCGCGCTGCCGGAGATCGCGCGCGTGCTGCGCCCGGGCGGCCTGTTCGCGATCGTCTGGAACGACGGGAACGACGCGCTCCCCGACCCGCGGCCCGCGGAGTTCGTGCGCGAGGCGAACGCGTTGCGGGCGGCGGCGGTGAGAGGCTGGAACGACGAGCCGCGGTGGGAGAACATGCTTCGCGACGCCGGGCACTTCGAAGACGTGCACGAGCGGACGTTCGTGCCGCACGACCACGTGCTCGACCGTGCGGGCATCCTCGACAACCTGCGCTCCGTCAGCTGGATCGCGAGCCGCGACGATCGCGAAGAGGTCATCGCGCGGCTCGGCGCGCTCGTACCGGACGGGACGTACGCGATCCCGAACCGCGCGAACCTGATCTGGATGAGGAAGTGCTCCGCGTGATCTACGACCCGTCGGTGCACGAGCCGCTCGCGGAGCGCGAGTGGGACCCGGCGTTCGTCGAGCGTGCGATCGCCGAGATCGTGGCCGACGCCGAAGCAGCGGAGACCGACGGCTTCTGGCCTTCGCATCCGCTCGACGCCGAAGGGGGCGACCCGGGTCCGTGGACGACGCTGTACCTCGGCTCGGCCGGGATGGTCTGGGCGCTGCACGGGCTCGGTGTGCCCGCCGACGTGACGAACGCGCTCGCGCGGTTCCGCGAGCAGCCCGATCCGGGCAGCGAGACGGCGAGCCTCTACTTCGGCGAGGCGGGGATCCTGCTCGTCGCGCACCTCGTCGGATCGCCCGCCGCCGACGACGAGCGCTTGCGGCGGCTGATCGCCGAGAACGAGCGCAACCCGACGTGGGAGCTCCTGTGGGGCTCCCCGGGCACGATGCTCGCCGCGCGTCGGCTCGGCTTCGACGACGAGTACCGGCGGTCGGCGGAGCTGCTCGTCGAGCAATGGCAGGCGTTGTGGACGCAGGAGTTGGGTGATTACAGCGGGCAGATCCTCGGGCCTGCGCATGGGTACGCGGGCAACGTGCACGCGCTGCGCGGCTATCTCGACGCAGACGAGCTTCGCCGGCGCGTCGGGCCGACGCTGCGCGAGTTGGCGCTCGTCGACGGCGATCTCGTGAACTGGCCGCCGGCGATCGGCGACGCGAAGATCCGCGTCCAGTGGTGCCACGGCGCGCCGGGGATCGTCGCGACGATCGGCGACCTCCTGCCGGAGGATCTGCTCCTCGGCGGCGCCGAGCTGACGTGGCGCGCCGGGCCGCTCGCGAAGGGGCCGGGTCTCTGCCACGGCACGGCGGGCAACGGGTACGCCCTCTTGCGCACCTATGCGATCACGGGCGACGAGATGTGGCTCCAGCGGGCGCGCCGCTTCGCAATGCATGCGCTCGGGCAGGTCGGCGAGCGGTACACCCTCTTCACCGGCGACATCGGCGCAGCGCTCTTTGCGCGTTCGTGCCTCGAAGGTGACGCGCGATTCCCCACAATGGACGTCTGGTGAGCCCGCCCGAGGTCAAGCTCAGCTCCGCCGACCGCGTCCTCTTCCCGGACGATGGGATCACGAAGGGCGACCTCTTCGACTACTACGGCAAGGTCGCGGGCGCGATCGTGCCGCACCTGAAAGAGCGCCCGTTCACGATGAAGCGCTGGCGCGAGGGGCTGCCGGGCGGATCGTTCTTCCAGAAGCAGGCGCCGAAGGGGATTCCCGACTGGATCCCGACGCGCCAGTTCCGCACGTGGCCGCGCGGCGGGAAG
>CAZDEX010000179.1:2240-4700 GCA_964504405.1 uncultured Gaiellales bacterium
AACTCGCGCGATGCGCTGCTCTGGATGGTGCAGATGCACTGCATCGACATGAACACCTGGTACTCGCGTGTCGACAAGCCCGATCGTCCGGACTACGTCGTCTTCGATCTCGACCCGCCCGAGGAGCCGGACGCATTCGCGCTCTGCATCCGCGTGGCGCATTACCTGCGCGATGCGCTCGCCGGCCTCGAGCTCGACTCGCACGTGAAGACGAGTGGAGCAGACGGCATCCACATCCTCGTCCCGATCGCGCGGCGGTACGGCTACGACGAGACCTACGAGTTCGCCGAGCTCCTGTCGCGGCGGCTGGAGTCCGAGCACCCAGGCGAGGTGACGACGGAGTGGTTGAAGAAGAAGCGTGCCGGCGTGCTCGTCGACCACCGCCAGAACGGGCACGGCAAGACGATCGCGTCCGTCTACTCGGTGCGGCCGAAGCCGGGCGCGCCCGTCTCGACGCCGCTGCGGTGGGATGAATTGACGGAGGACGTCCGCCCGCGCGACTTCACGATGCAGGTCGCGCTGGAACGCGTGGCGCAGCACGGCGACCTCTTCGAGCCGGTGCTGTACGGCAAGCAGGCGCTCGCGTCGGCGCTCAAAGAGCTGCGGGGCACGTAGAGGACTGTTACTTGCCGGCTTCGGCGCGCAGCTTCGCCTTGTACGCGCGCTTCTCGGCCTGGTACTCGATCAGCGACTCGGGCGACGTGACGTCGCCGAGCGTGTGGTGCGACGGCATCAGCGCCTCGGCAGCCTTCACGCCGTACTGCTTGGCGAGCACGCCGCTCAGCGCCTTGATCTTCATCTCGCCGAAGCCCGGCAGCGCGCCGATGCGCTTCTTCAGGTCGGCGCTGTCCTTCGCTTCCGTCCAGACGCGCGACGCATCGCCGCCGTACTCCTCGGCGACGACCGCGGCGAGCTCGCGCACGCGCTCGGCCATCGCACCGGGGAAGCGGTGGATCGCAGGCTTCTCGCTGAAGAGCGGTGCGAGATCCATCGCGGCGAGCTCTTTCGGTGCGAGCGTCCCCGCGCGCTCCTTCAAGACGAGCGGCCCCGCGAACGCCTTCTGCACCGGCACCTGCTGGTCGATCGCGAAGCCGACGAGGAGCGCGAAAGGATCGGTCGCGAGCAGCTTGCACGCCTTCGGGTCGTCGGTGAACCAGAGCGCGTCGGGCACGACGCGATCCTACTAGCGTTTCCTATGCGCTCCCTCCGGGGTAGCTAGGCGTCATGACCGAGCCGATCAAAGACCTGGCCGAGGAGGCCCAGCGCGGCCGCAGCGAGCGGACGCCGTTCCTTGCGCTCAGTGGCGTCACGATTGCGGTCGCGGCACTGGTGGCGATCGTCCTCGCGATCGTCGTGCTGGCGTTCGCCCTCACATAGGCCCCCCGGAGTACCCTGGCGGGATGGACCCGCTGAGCGTGTTTTCGCCCGCTACGCGGGCCTGGTTCGAGCGCACCTTCGACGCCCCGACGCCGCCCCAGGAGCGGGGCTGGCCCGCGATCGCCTCCGGCGGGCACGTCCTGATCCAGGCCCCGACCGGCTCGGGCAAGACGCTGACCGCCTTCATGTCGGCGATCGACCGGCTGAACGCGACACCGGGCGAGGGCCTGCGGGTGCTCTACGTCTCGCCGCTCAAGGCGCTGAACTACGACATCGAGCGCAACCTGCGCGGCCCGCTCGCAGGCCTCGAGTCCAGCTTGAGGGTTGCGGTGCGCACCGGCGACACGCCGCAGAAGGAGCGCCGCGAGCTCTTGAAGGAGCCGCCCGACATCCTGATCACCACGCCCGAGTCGCTGTTCCTCATGCTGACCTCGCAGGCGCGCGAGATCCTGCGCGGCGTCGACACGGTGATCGTCGACGAGGTGCACGCCATCGCAGGCACGAAGCGCGGCGCGCACCTCGCGCTTTCGCTCGAGCGTCTCGACGCGCTCGCGGACGGCCCGATCCAGCGCATCGGCCTCTCCGCGACGCAGCGGCCGATCGAGGAGATCGGGCTCTTCGTCAGCGGGGGCCGCGAGATCACGATCGTCGACGCCGGCACACGGAAGGAACTCGACCTCGAGGTCGTCGTTCCCGTGGAGGACATGCGCGAGCTCGGCACCACCACCTCCTACGCGAACCCGCCGGAGGCCGACGGCAGCGCGCTCCTCACCTCGACCGAGGGCGGCACGAACTCGATCTGGCCGTCCATCTATCCGGAGATCCTGCGCCTGGTGCGCGAGCACCGCTCGACGATCGTGTTCGTGAACAACCGCCGGCTCGCCGAGCGGCTGGCGCTGCGCCTGAACGAGCTCGCGGACGAAGAGATCGCACGCGCGCACCACGGGTCGCTCGCGCGCGAGCAGCGGCTGATCGTCGAAGAGGATCTGAAGGCGGGACGCATCCCGTGCCTCGTCGCGACGTCGAGCCTGGAGCTCGGCATCGACATGGGCGCGGTCGATCTCGTCATCCAGGTCGAGTCGC
>CAZDEX010000180.1:0-3368 GCA_964504405.1 uncultured Gaiellales bacterium
AGATCTCGACGTGCAGCTCGGGCTTCGTGGAACGCGTCGTGAACGTGTTCCCGCAGCTGCAGTGCACGGTGGAGAGGAGGTACTCGGGGTGGATCTCGGCCTTCATGGCCGGGCCAGGATAGCAGCGGCCGTTTGGCCCGCGACATTGCCGCCGGACACCATGAGCACGGGATTCTCGGCTTCGACTTTGCCCGCGAGCCAGGCGGCCGCGGCGACCGCGGCCGCCGGCTCGACCGCCAGCTTCGCGCGCTGGTAGAGCATCCGGAACGCGTGCTCGATCTCGTCCTCGGTCACGAGCACGCGCTCGATGTCGCGGCAGATCTCGATCGCGAGCGTGCCCGCGAAGGGCGCGCTCAGCCCGTCCGCGATGGACGTGGGCGTGACCGGCGTGGACTCGCCACGCTCGATGCCGGTGTGGAGCGCGGTGCTGAGCTCCGGCTCGACGGCGATCACGCGGCGGCCCGCGCCGAGCGCGGTCTGGATCCCCGACACGAGCCCGCCGCCGCCCACGCCGACGATCACCGCATCCGCGTCGGGTGCGTCCTCGTCGATCTCGAGGCCGACGGTGCCCGCGCCCGCGATCACGAGCGGGTCGTCGAACGGATGGACGAGCGTGCGCCCCGTCGCCGCGATCAGGTCGTGCAGACGCTCGAAGGCGTCCGTCGGGTTGTCGGTCTCGAGATCGACGTGCGCGCCGTAGCCCTGCGTCGCCGTGATCTTCTGCTCGGACGCGCCGCGCCACATGACGACGAGCGCGTCGATGTTCTCCTGCGCCGCCGCGTAGGCGACGGCCTGCGCGTGGTTGCCCGCGCTGATCGCGATCACGCCTTTGGCCTTCTCGTCGCCGGTGAGCCTGCTGATCTTGTTCAGCGCGCCGCGCACCTTGAACGAGCCGGTGCGCTGGAAGAGCTCTGCTTTCAGCCGCGCGCCGATCGTCGTGCTCGCGAGCATCGGCGTGCGGTGCACCCGATTCCCAATCGTGCTGCGCGCGCGCTCGACGTCTTCGCGGGTCGGAATCACGAATCGAACCGTAATCGCCCGGGCGGCGAATGAACCGCGTCAACCGACTCATGGAGGCACTCGTGAAGAATCTGAGGACGTCCCTCGCGCTGCTCGCGGTTCTCGCGCTTGCGGTCGCGGCCGCTGCGTTCGGGCACGGCACCAAGTCCCCGAGCCAGATGCACATGCAGATGCACAGCTCGACCGCTGCGATCTCCGCCGCCGATCTGCGGGTCACGCTGGACAACCTGCTCGGCGAGCACGCGCTGCTCGCCATCTGGGCCACGCAGGCGGGCTACAGCGGAGGCAAGAACTTCCCGGCGCTCGCAGCACGGCTCGACCGGAACAGCGTCGCGATCTCGAAGGCGATCGCGTCGGTGTACGGTGCGCCGGCCGGTCAGCAGTTCCTGAACGGCAAGAACTTGTGGCGTGCGCACATCAAGTACTTCGTCGACTACACGGTCGCGCTCGCGAAGCACGACAAGGCCGGCCAGAAGCAGGCCGTCGCGAACCTGATGACGTACATCCAGACGCAGGCGGCGTTCTTCGCCACGGCAACCGGCCTTCCGAAGGAGGCGCTCGTCAACGACCTGACGGCGCACGTGTTGCAGCTCAAGGGCCAGCTCGACGCCTACGCGGCGGGGAACTACAAGCAGTCGTACGCACTCACCGACGCGGCGTACAACCACATGTTCATGACGGGCGACACACTCGCCACGGCGATCGCAAAGCAGAAGGGCCTCAAGTAGCCCCGCGCTGACGCACCGCTTCGAAGAGCAGTACGGCGACGGCGGCACTCGCGTTCAGCGAGTCCGCCGTCGCCCCGTTCATGGGGATGGTCACCTGCGCATCCGCCACGGCGCGCCACTCCTCGTCGAGCCCCTCGTCTTCGGCGCCGACGATGAACGCCGTGGGCTGCGCGTAGTCCAGCGCTGCGTATGACTTGCGGGCGCCCAGCACGGCGGCGACGCGTTGGATGTCGAGCGCCTCGACCTCCGGGCGCGTCAGCTCGACGATCGGCAGCGAGAACACGGCCCCGGTCGACGCCCGAATCGCGTTCGGGTTCCAGGCGTCGACTGCCGCGTCGGCGACGACGAGCGCGTCGGCGCCGGCCGCGTCGGCCGTGCGCGCCATGGCGCCGAGATTCCCCGGCTTCTCGATCCCGACCGCGACGAGCAGGAGGCTCGGGTCGACCGGTAGGGCACGCTGTGGGATCTCGACGACCGCGATCACGCCTTCGGGGCTCGAGCGGTACGCCATCTTCTCGAGCACGCGTGCGCTGACCTCCTCGCCCTCGCTCCATTCGATGAGCTCCGGCGCGAAGTACGTCGCCTCAATGCGAAGCCCGGCAGCCCGAGCCCGCTCCACCTCCCGCGGTCCTTCCGCGACGAACAATCCAACCCGCCGCCGCTCCCGCGACTTGCGCAAGCGCACGACGTCCTTGACGCGCTGATTGTCGGCGGAGGTGATCAGAGCAAGGCGAATCTAGCCATGTCTGGTGGCTGCCACCGTCGCGGAACCGCAACGAGTTCGTGCCGAGGGTGTGACGTCACAGACAGGGCACACCTCGGGGCCTAGCCTGGCGAGATGGCGTACAAGCCCCGCGACGAACGGCCTGGGTATCACCATGTCGTCACCCGCGGCAACAACAAACGTGTGATCTACGAGAACGACGGCGACCGGTGGCTCTTCTGCCAAACGGTCGACCGGATCGCGAAGAAGCACGGCTGGACGATCGTCGCCTACTGCCTGATGAACAACCACTACCACCTCATGATCCGCGTCGGCGAACGCGGCCTCGCGGCAGGGATGTGCGAGTTGAACACCGCGTACGCATGCGGGTTCAACGCGCGTCACGGTCGGATCAACCACCTCTTCGGCAGGCGGTACTGGAACCGGCGGATCAAGACCGAGGCCTCGCTCATGAACACCGTTCGATACATCGTGCAGAACCCACGCCGAGCCGGCGGATCGCGGCCGCTCGAGGCGTATGTGTGGACGAGCTACGCGGCGACGATCGGCCTGGCGTTCGCGCGCATAAAGCTCGCGCGCGACGAGCTCTTGCCGTTCTTCGGGCGCACACCCGAACGAGCCGTCGACGAGTTCTGCGTCTTCTGCTCGGCGAGTCCCCTCGGGGGCCATGTCCGGTGGCAGCCGCCGCGGAGAGACGCGCGCGAAACCCCTACGTGACTGTGTACTCGGGGCCGCTGCCGCCTTCTGGAGGCGTGAGGCGGCCGCCTTTTGCGGTGATTGCCCCGCACTGGACGCAGTTCGAGGGGGCGAGCTTCACCTCGACCGTGCCGTCGCCGTCCTCGGCGCCCACTTCGTAGACCTGCGCGGGGCACATGTGCTCCCACATGACGGCGAGC
>CAZDEX010000180.1:3468-4698 GCA_964504405.1 uncultured Gaiellales bacterium
CGCCCGAACGCCTGCCGCATGTTGCGCACTTCGCGCAGGTCGCTCCAGATGTACGAGGAACGAATCGCGTCGTCGTACGACGAAAGCGCTTCGCGCATCGACGCGCCGCGCGCGAGCGTGCGCCACGCGGCCTCCGCCGCGAGGCGCCCCGACTCCACGGCGTAGTGGATGCCCTTGAGCGCCGGCACGTTGACGAGACCGACGCCGTCACCCGTGAGCAGCAGCCCCGGCGCATGGAAGCGCTTCGGCAGCGCGACGAACCCGCCCTCCGGAATCGTCTTCGCGCCCCACTGCACGCGCTCGCCGCCTTCGATGATGCGCGCGATGCGCGGATGCGTCTTCAGCTCCTGCAGCAGGTCGTGCGCAGAGAGCTCGGCATCGCGGTAGTCGAGCCCGACCACCATCCCGATCGTGACCATGTCCTCACCCATCGGGTAGATGAACGAGCCGCCGAACTCGCGGTACTTCCGCCCGGCGCGCAACGGCCACCCCATCGTGTGCACGACCTGGTCGAGGGGCTTCGCGACCTTCCAGACCTCCTTCACGCCGAGCGCCCAGACCTGCGGGTTCTCACCGCGCAGCCCGAAGCGGTCGAGCGCCGCGCCGGTGAGGTGCCCCTGCGTGCCTTCGGAAAGGATCGTCACACGCGCGGTGATGTCGGACCCCGGCTCGAAGTTGCCGAGCTCCTCCCCGTTCCGCCCGCGCCCGCGGTCACCGGTGCGCACGCCGAGCACGCGACCGCCGTCGACGAGCAGCTTCTCCGCCGATGTCTCCGGCAGGATCGTCACGCCGAGCGACTCCGCTTCATCCGCGAGGAAGCGCCCGAGCCGCGAGAGCGACGCGACGTAGTTGCGGTGGTTGACCATCGTCGGCGGCGTCGGAATGCGCACCGCGCGGCGCTTCGTCATGAAGAGCACCGATTCGCCGTGCACCGGTCCGTAGAACGGCAGCTCGTCGATGCGCTTGCGATCCTTGAACAGCCGCTGCAGCCCGCGCGGGTTGACGACCGCGCCCGACAGGAGGTGCGAGCCGGGCGCCTTGCCCTTCTCGAGCACCGCGACGGGGACCTCGCCGAGCCGGTCCGCCGTCGCCGGGTCCTCGTCCATCAGCTGACCGAGCCGAATCGCCGCGGCGAGCCCGGCCGGGCCCGCCCCCACCATCAGGAACCCGACCACGATGCGCTCGTCGACCCGATCGGGCGGGCCATGGACCCCCACCGCAGGCGACCAC
>CAZDEX010000181.1:0-4654 GCA_964504405.1 uncultured Gaiellales bacterium
GTCCAGCAGCTCCTGCGTCTGCGTGAGGTCGATGATGTAGATGCCGCCGCGCTCGTTGAAGATGAAGCGCTTCATCTTCGGGTTCCAGCGGCGGGTCTGGTGACCGAAATGAACGCCGGCCTCCAGCAATTCCTTCATGGAAACGACGGGCATGGGAGCCCCTTTCTGCGGTTTGGATTGCGGTGCACCGGCGGCGCCAGGGTGGAAGCCGGCTCACTGCCGGCCACCGTCCACCGTGGGTTCCCACCGGGTCGGAGGGATGAAAAGCCCTGGAATGGTAGCCGCCCGTCACCTTTTGGGGCGGTTCGGCGTTCTCCCGTCGTGGGGGATGCAGTCTCCGAGCTGCCGGGGGCGTTGTCGGCGCTGGGCGCCGACCTTCGCGCGCACGGCTGGGAGCTCGCCCTCGAGGTCGTCGAGGAGGGACTGACCGACGACGTCGTTCCCTCGCTCGTGCGGCTCGGACGCGTCGCGCAGCTCGGGGACATGCCGACCTTCATCAGCGAGCTCGGCCGCGAGGTCGAGAGCCCGATGCCGGGCCGGATGCGCGTCGGCGGCCCGCTGGCCGCGATCGCGCGCGACCACGCCCGGCAGCGCGAGGCGCTCGGGTTCGCGCCGCGCGAAGTGGTCACCGAGTTCCTGCTCCTGCGGCGCGTGCTCTGGCGCTACGTCGCAGATCACCTCATCGGGCTCGACAGCGAGGACGTGCTCGAGATCGAGCGCCGGATCAACGACACGATCGACCGCCTCGTCGTCGAGTGCGTCGTCGCGTACTTCGACCGAGCGACCTCGGAGCTCGCGGAGCAGGCGCGGCGCGATCCGCTCACCGGCCTCCTCAACCACCAGGCGTTCTCCGACGCTCTCGAATCCGAGACCGAGCGCGCGCAGCGCTACGGCCACGGATTGACGCTCGTGTTCTTCGATCTCGACCGGTTCAAGGAGATCAACGACACGCTCGGGCACATGGAGGGCGACCGCGTCCTCCATCGCGTCGCCAAGCTCGCGTCCTCGATGCTGCGTGGCTCGGACGTCGCCGGCCGGATGGGCGGCGACGAGTTCGCCGTGCTGCTGCTCGAGTCGGACCCGCGCGCGGGTGAGCGCTTCCTGCGACGCTTCGCCGCGGGAGTCGGGGAGCTCAAGGCGCAAGGTGAGCTGCCGGGCGGGTTCGATCTCTCCGCAGGTTTCGCGCACTATCCGACGGACGCGCCCGAGGCAGACGTGCTGCTTCGCCTCGCCGACTCGCGTCAGTACGCGGTCAAGAGAGAGAAGCGATAAAGCTCGCGAGGTCCGCCGGCAGCTCCGACCGGGTCTCGATTCGCTCGCCGCTGATCGGATGCGGGAACGCAAGCTCCGACGCGTGGAGGAACTGGCGCTGCAGTCCGGGCGCCGGCACGCCATAGGTCGGGTCGCCGACGACGGGAAGCTCGATCGCCGCGAGGTGCACGCGGATCTGGTGCATGCGCCCCGTCTCGAGCTTGACGCGCAGGAGCGCGAGCGCATCCCAGAGCCGTTCGACCTCGAAGTGGGTGATCGCGTCGCGCGGCGACTCCGAATCCAGGGAGATGCGCGTCGGGTCGGCACGGTCGCGTCCGATCGGCGCCTCGATGCGTCCGGTGCGCGAGCGCGGGCGACCGGCGACGAGCGCCGTGTACGTGCGCTCGAGCGCATGCTCCCGCACGAGCTCCTGCAGCGCGGCGTAGGCCTCCTCCGTCCGGGCGACGACCATCAACCCGGACGTGTCGCGGTCGAGCCGGTGCACGATGCCCGGACGCTCGGCTTCCGCGCCGGCGAGCTTGCCGCGGAGCGCGTCGACGAGCGTGCCGCTGCGGTTCCCCGCGCCCGGATGCACCACGAGACCGGCCGGCTTGTCGACCACGATGATCTGCTCGTCCTCGTAGGCGAAGCGGGGCTCGGGTGGCGGCGCGACCTCCGCTGCCGCCAGGGCTTCGGCCACGCTGACCTCCTCCCCGCCTTCGAGCCGGTAGCTCTTCGGCCGGGCGATCCCGTCGACGAGCGCCCCCGCCTCGACCGCGCGCTCGGCGGCCGCCCGAGAGCCGAGGCGCTCCGAGAGAAACTTGTCGAGCCGCTCGCCTGCCGACTCGGCGGGGACCTGAATCCCGCTACGGGCGCCGGCGGAGCCGGCGCCTTCGCTCTTTGGCGGCTCCGTCGAGCCTACGCCGCTCATCGCGCGGCGACGTCGAGCGTGCGCCGCGGCGGCTTCGGGCTGCGGTCCGACGCGACGAGCGCGACCGCCAGGATCGCGACGCCGACCACGATGAACGTGTCGGCGAGGTTGAACGCCGGCCACCACTTCAGGTCGATGAAGTCCGTCACGTGGTGCATCCGAATCCGGTCGACCAGGTTGGAGACGCTGCCGCCGATCAGGAGCCCGAGCGCGGCCGGCAGCACGGGGTGACGCGAGCCCGAGCGCGCGAAGAACGTGAGCATCCACACGACTGCCCCTGCGGTCACGACGGTCACGACGGCGGTTGCACTGGCGAAGAGCCCGAAGGCGATGCCGGAGTTCTGCACGTGATGAATCGACAGCGGCCCGACGACGTGCACGGAATCGTCGAGCGCGAGCGTGCTCGTCACGATGTGCTTCGTCACCTGGTCGGCGGTGAGCGCGGCCGCGGCGACGGCACCGAGGAGCGCCCACTGCCACGGCCCTGCCGCGAGCGAACGCTCTGCAACCGAGACGGGCGCGATCCTCAACCGGCGCGGCGCTGGTCGTCGATGCAGAGGCGCGTCCACGGGATCGCCGCGAGCCGCTCGGCGCCAATCGGCTTGCCGCACACCTCGCACGCCCCGTAGGTGCCGTCCTCGATGCGCCCGAGCGCGGCGTTGACGTCGTCGAGCGTCTGCTGCGCGCCCTCCTCGAGGCCCTGTTCGAGCTCGCGGTCGAACGTGGCGGTCGCGGTGTCCGCGAGATGGTTGTCGACCGAGCTGTCGTTCACCTCGCCGAGCTCGTCGGCGAGCGAGCCTGCGTTGTCGCGCTCCAGAAAGCCGACTGCATGCTCCAGCCGTGCCTTCTCGTCGTCCAGGCGCTTGCGGAAATGCTCGATGTCGATGCTGCTCAAGTGGGCTCCTCTCCTGCACCGCTCGCCTCGGCGAGTCGGCGCTCGATCTCTTCCGGGCGCACGCCCGCCGGCGCGACGGTCTTGTCCCGAGACGCGTGTCCGGAAACGATCTGGACGTCGCGCTCGCGCAGGGAGAGCGTATCGGCCCAGGGTAGTTAGCCCCAGGCGAAGTCGCGGCCCGCCCAGGGACCGTCGTCCTCGTCTGCCGGAGGGTCGAGCGGCGGCACGGATTGCACCGGCGGCAGCTTGGGCGGCTCCTGCACCGCCTGGAACTCGCGCGTGTCCTCCCGCTTCGGCCAGTGCTCGCGGGCCGGCGGCGCCGCGGTGGCGGGGGTCGACGGCTCACCCTGGCTCGTCTCCTCGACCATGCCGAGGGCCGCGCGCAGCAGCGTCTCGATGCGCCGTGCCTCCGCGAAGAGCCGCTCCCGCTCGGTCTGCGCACTGCGCGTCACGGACCGCGCCTCCTGATGCGCCTCGGCGACGATCAGCTCTGCTTCGCGCTTCGCGGCGTCCTTCGCCTCGACCGCGGCGCGCTCCGCGGAGACGAGCGTCGTCGCGAGCAGCGACTCGCGCTGCTTCACACCCGCGAGCAGCTTCTCGACGTCCTCGAGCTTGTCCGCGAGCTCACCGCGCTCGCGCCAGACCTCTTCGAAGCTGTCTGCGACGTCCTCGAGCAGCCGCTCGAGCTCGTCCTTCTTGTAGCCGCCGAACATGCTGCGGCCCAACCGCACGTGCCTCAGCTCAACTGGTGTGTACCGCATTCCTCTCCTCCTTAATGAAAGCGTCCGAGGATCGAGTTCACGATGGCGTCGAATGCCCAGAGGGCGAACACGGCGACCATCGGCGAGAAATCGATCGGTCCCGCGCCGA
Organism: uncultured Gaiellales bacterium; assembly: GCA_964504405.1. Lineage (GTDB taxonomy): Bacteria > Actinomycetota > Thermoleophilia > Gaiellales > Gaiellaceae > PALSA-600. Next base: position 3,948 of record CAZDEX010000181.1, read on the forward strand.
ACGGCAGGATCCGCCGCCAGAGGCGGATGTAGGGCTCGCACACGTCGTAGAGGAAGCGCTGCACCGGCCGCAAGGTGTAGGGCAGCTGCACCCAGGACGTGAGGATGTACGCCAGGATCGCCAGCGTGTAGACGGCCGTGAACGCCCAGATGAAATTCTGGACAGCCGAGATCGCGTCAATGGCAATAACCATCGACGGCCCCTTCGCTCTCGAGGGGGTGTTTCCTACGCCTGGTTGAAGAAGCCGCCGCGCTCGAGCAGCGCGGCGCGCTGCTCTGCAGAGACCTCGACGTTGCGCGGTGTGAGCAGGAACACCTTGTCGGCGACCCGCTGCATGCCGCCGTTCAGCGCGTACGTGAGCCCGCTCGCGAAGTCGATGAGGCGCTTCGAGAGCTCGTTGTCGGCGCTCTGGAGATTGAGGATCACCGGGATCCCCTGCTTGAACTTGTCGGCGATCTGCTGGGCGTCGTTGAAGCTGCGCGGCAGCACGAGGTGGACGCGCACGCTGTGCGGGTTCGGCACGGCCTCGATCTGCGGCCGCATCTCGCGCACCCGGCTCGGGCGCACCGCCGGGACCCGCGTCGTCGGCTGATCGGCCTCCGACTCCGTCCAGTCGTCGAACTCCTGCTGGCGGCGGCGCGGCGTCAGGCGCCGGACGTTCGGCCGCTCGCGGTAGCTCTGCTCGAGGCTCTCCTCGGCGGCGTAGC
>CAZDEX010000182.1:0-4652 GCA_964504405.1 uncultured Gaiellales bacterium
CGCAGGGTCTCCGCCGAGCGAGACGACCCCGACCGGCCACTCGTGCACGCCGTCCGCGCCGACGAGCTCGGTCACGCGCGCGTCGGGGAACCGTGTGTAGAGCGACGGGCCGAGGCCCGCGGAAGACGCCACGGCGAGAAGCTGCGAGAGCATCGTGCCCGCGTCCCAGTAGATGTGGCGGTACCCGCGCTCGCGGTAGCGCCAGCCGGTGCGCCACGGGACGCCGGTCGCAACGACCGTGGGGGCGCCGGCACGCGGGGGCGGGCCGATCTGCACGAGCGCGTGCTCGCTGGGGTCGTACCAGTGCACTCCGGCCGGGAGCGGCGTGCCTTCCGGGACTGCGACGTACAGCTCGAGTGGGAACCGGCCGCCCGCCGAGCCGGCGGCGCGAAAGAGCCAGACGCCATACGGCCGCGTGACCGTGCGGACGACACCCGACGCGAGGAAGAGCACGCGTGCGAGCTGCGCGAAGTCGAGCTCACATGCTTCGACCTCTGCAGTGCCCGCGAGCACCGCGATCGTCGACGCGTCCGTCGACGGCAGATCACGTGGCAGCTCGATGCGCGGCAGCGACGCGTCATACCGCTTGTAGAACCACGGCAGTGTGTCGACGTCGTTCGACTCGTAGTCGTTCAGCGCGAGCGGGTCGTCGTGCGGCTCGTCCCACTTGCGCTCCGGGGTGTACGAGGTCGCGCGGTGCACGCGCTGTGTCGCGGTCTCGGTCACGGGCTGGCCGAGCCTACGACAACGGGTCGCACGATGGGCGGCATGAACGTCCACGCCCGGCGCTCGACCTCCTCCGGCGCAAAGCCGGCCGCAGTGATCGCGCCGAGGAGATTGCGGTTGCAGTTGCACCCGCACGCGAACGCGTGCCACGGGCCGTGCAGCCTGTCCTGCCAGCGCTCGAGGCGCGAGCCCGGATCCGCTCGCACGTGCTCCAGAAAGAGCAGCCGGCCGCCGGGACGGAGCACGCGGCTCACCTCGCGCAGCGCAGCGGTCACGTCGGGGACGGTGCAGAGCACGAGCGTCGACACGACGATGTCGAACGAGTCGTCGGGGAACGACAGGGCCTCCGCCCCCGCTTCGACGACCGCGGCGCCCCGCGCGCGCAGCCGCTTCGCCATGTGCGGGTCGGGCTCCGTATAGGTGACGTCCGCGCCCGGCGGATAGTGCTCGACGTTCACGCCCGTCCCGGCGCCGATCTCGAGCACCCGCCCGCGAGCCTGCTGCAGGAGCTCGCGCCGCGCGGCACCGAGCCCCGCGCGCTCGGCTGCCGCGGTGAGCGGTTCGTAGAGACGCGCGAAGACGCGTTTCCACATCGCTAGATCGGCGGCAGACCCACGGTCTCGCCGCCGCGCCGCGGGCCGGGCACGTTCGCAAAGCGGAACGGTGCAGGCTCGCGGCCCGGCTGCACGAACCAGCATTCGCCACTCCCGTCGCTCGTCGCGGCGCGCCACATCGCTTCGGCCACGTCGTCCGGCTGCAGCAGCGGGAAGCCGGCCTCGGCGAACATCGCGCGCTGGTCGTGCCGGTCGAGCATCGGCGTGTCGGCAATGCCGGGACAGATCGCGTTGATCTTGATCGGCGCGATCGACGGCGCGATCGAACGGACGAAGCCGACGAGGGCGTGCTTCGTCAGCGAGTAGATCGGGTCGAGCGGCATGCCGACCAGACCCGCGAGCGACGCGGTCGCGACGATCGTCCCACGCTCCATCACCTGCGCGAGCCGGCGCACGCCGAGCACCACGCCGTCGACGTTGACGGCGACAGCCTGCCGATACTGCTCCGGCGTCACGACGCGGATGTCCGTCTCCGCGGTGAGGATGCCGGCGTTCAGCACTGCGAGATCGACCTCGCCGACGAGGTCCCACGCGCCGGGGTCGGTGACGTCGAAGCCGTTGACGAGATCGAGCGACTCGACGGCGTAGCCCTCGCGTTCCAGGCGCGCGCGCATCGCGCGGCCGAGCCCGCCTTCACCCCCGGTCACGACGGCTTTCAAAACAACTCCTGCTTCACGGCTCCAGCACGACCTTGCCGACGTGCCGGCGCCCTTCGATCAGAGCGTGCGCGTCGCTCGCGGCGCCAAGCGGGAAGGTGGCGCCGACGAGCGGGTCGATGACGTGCCGCGACCACAGCTCGAGCAGCTCGAGTGCACGCTCGCGCACGAACTCGGGCCGCAGCTTCATCAACCGCCCGAGGTAGAAGCCGAGCACGGAGGCGTTGCGCCCCACGAGCCACTGGACGCTCGGGTCCTGCCACAGGCCGTCGGTGAAGCCGATCGCGACGATCGTGCCGAGTGGGTTCAGCGTCGGCAGCGAACGCGTGAAGACGTCGCCGCCCACGGGGTCGATGACGACGTCGACGCGCAGCTCGTCGATCTCCTCGTAGCCGATCGCCGCGTCGGCACCTGCGTCGCTCGCGAACGCGCGCTTCTCCTCCGAGCTTGCCGTCGCCGTCACGTGCGCGCCGAAGTGCTTGGCGAGCTGGATCGCCGCCGAGCCGACGCCGCCGGACCCGGCATGCACGAGCACGCTCGCCGGACGCTGGAGATGCCAGAACGGGATGTAGGCCGTGAGATACGTCGTGAGGAACGCCGCACCCGCGCCGAACGAGGCGTCGCCCGGCAGGTAGAACGTCCACTGCGGGTCGACCTCGACGCGCTCCGCGTAGCCGCCTGCGTTTCGTGCGAACGCCACGACGCGCCGCCCGTCGAGCTCGCCTGCGACCTCGTTGCCCAGCACGTACGGCAGCTCGGGCATCTGCGGATAGAGCCCGCGGCGAACGAGGACATCCGCGAAATTGACGCCCGCCGCCCGCACGTCGACGACGGCGCCCGTCGGCTCGTCGACGTCCTCCAGTGTCAGCTCGCCGCCGACCTCGCGGAGGACGACCGCCTTCACCGTCCGGTCCAGTTGGCCTGGCGCTTCTCGAGGAAGGCGGCGACGCCCTCCTGTCCGTCTTCCGAGTTGAGGCACGCCGCGAACGCTTGGACCTCGCGTTCGTCGCTCCGTGCCTCGCGGGTCTCGCGCAGGAGCTCCTTGATCTGGCGGATCGCGTGCGGTGACTGCTTGTCGAGCGGCTCGACGTAGCGTGCGATCCCGTCGTCGAGATCGTCGACGACGAACTCGACGAGCCCCCAGTCCTTCGCAAGGTCGGCCTGGATGCGCTCGCCGGACATGATCAGCCACGCGGCGCGGCCGCGTGAGATCAGCCGCGGCGCCCGCTGCGTCCCGCCGCCGCCCGGCAGCAGGCCGAGGTTCACCTCGGGGAAGCCGAGCTGGGCGTCGTGCGTCGCGATGCGGAAGTCGCAGGCGAGCGCGATCTCGAGGCCGCCGCCGAGGCAGTAGCCGTGGATCGCCGCGACGACGGGGACCGACGCCGCTTCGATCAGGTCGGCGACCGGCTGGATGCCGGCCGGGCGGTCACCCTCGGACGAGCCACCGACGAAGCCGGTGATGTCGGCGCCCGCGGAGAACGCACGCTCGCCACGGCCGCGCAGCACGACCGCGCGCACGTCGTCGCCGAGAGTCTCGAACGCGTTCCACAGCGTGTCGATGATCCCCCCGTTGACCGCGTTCACGGGGGGGTTGTCGAGCCAGACGGTCTCGATCATGCCGTCGCCGGTTCGTTCGCGAACTGCTCGCGCAGCTCCGTCTTCTTGAACTTGCCGACGCTCGTCTTCGGGATCTCCGCGACGAACTCGAAGCGATCGGGCAGCCACCATTTCGCGAAGCTCGGCGCGAGGAACTCGCGGAGCTCGTCGCCGGTCGCCGTCTTGCCTTCGCGCAGCACGACGGCGGCGAGCGGACGCTCGTCCCACTTCGCATCGGGCACCGCGATCACCGCTGCTTCCGCGATCGCGGGATGCGCCATCAGCGCGTTCTCCAGCTCGACGGACGAGATCCACTCGCCGCCTGACTTGATCACGTCCTTCGAGCGGTCCTTGATCTGCACGAAGCCGAGCGGGTGCATCGACACGACGTCGCCGGTCTTGAACCACCCGTCGTCGGTCCACCGCTCCGCCTGCTCCGGCGTGTCGTAGTAGCTCGCTGCGACCCACGGGCCGCGAACCTCGAGCTCGCCCATCGACTCGCCGTCCCAGGGGAGGATGTTCCCGTCCGCGTCGCGGTTGCGCAACTCGACGAGGGGCAGCGGACGTCCCTGCATCGCGATGAAGTCGTACTGCGTCTCCTCGTCGGCCTCGGCCAGGTCGCCGGGGAGCTGCGAGGTGGACGCGACCGGCGAGGTCTCCGTCATCCCCCACCCGTGCACGACGTTCATTCCGTGGCGCTGCTTGTAGCCCGCGATCATCGACTTCGGCGCTGCGGAGCCGCCGACGAGCATGCCCTTCATCTTCGAGAGGTCCCATCTGTCGGGATTCGCGTCGAGCAGCCCGAGGATGCCGAGCCAGATCGTCGGCACGCCGGCGGTCCACGTCACCTGCTCCTGGACGAAGGCGTCGAGCAGGCTCTCCGGGTCGAGATGCGGGCCCGGGTAGACGAGCTTCGCGCCGATCATCGTCGCGAGGTACGGATAGCCCCAGGCGTTCGCGTGGAACATCGGCACGACCGGCAGGATCGAATCCGACTCCGAGATACCGAGCCCCATCGGGTTGCCCGCGGCGACGCCGAGCGTGTGCAGCATCGTCGAGC
>CAZDEX010000183.1:0-4627 GCA_964504405.1 uncultured Gaiellales bacterium
GGTCCGGCGTTGGAGACTTCAAGTACGGGCAGTGGAGGTACCAGCTCGTAGAGGTGTGTCCCCGGGACCTGATCCGGGAATCGCCTAGCCAGCGTGGGGGACTCGCGTAACGCGCCGCTTGTCGGGAAACCGATCGGCCGGAAGCGCCTCTACGAAATCCAAGCTGGTTACCGCAGAACGGGGCCCCGTACGGGGCCCCTTCTTTTTCGGACTTCTGGCCCCGCCCTGCGGGACTGACTGCGTTGTCTGGTCGTCACCAAAAGGCGGTGACGACGAAAGGGCCCGCAAGGAGCCCTTCGTCTTTACTACGGCCCGTGAACCGCATCGAATGGGTGATCAAGAACTGCCGGCTCCTCGCCGCGATCGGCGACGAGCTCGAGCAGACGCGGCCGTTCGACGGCCTGCGGATCGGGACCGGCATCCACCTCGAGCCGAAGACGGTTGCGCTCCTGCTCACGCTGCAGCGCGGCGGCGCGGAGCTCGTCGCGACGGGGAACCTGAACACGACGCAGCAGGAAGCGATCGACTACTTGAGCGCGCGCGGTGTGGCGGTCGTGGGTGCGCCGACCAGCGATCCCGCCGAGCACGACGCGTTCCTGTGGGAGGTCGTCCGCGCGCGGCCCGCCCTGCTGCTCGACAACGGCGGCGACCTCTTCGTGCGCTGGCTCGAAGAGCCCAGTGAGAATCTGCGCGGCGGGACGGAGGAGACCACCTCCGGCCGCGCGCGCCTCGAGCCGCTGCGCGACCGCATCGGACTGCCCGTGCTCGTGATCAACGACAGCCCGATCAAGCAGTTCGCCGAGAACGAGCATGCGGTCGGCCAAAGCGTGCTCGAGTCGTTCATCCGGCTGACGAACAAGTCGACGAACGGCAAGCGCGTGACCGTTTTCGGGTACGGCGCGTGCGGCAAGGGCGTTGCCGCCAACTTCCGCAATGCGCACGCGATCGTCTCCGTCGTCGAGCGCGACCCGGTGCTGCGCCTGCAGGCGATGCTCGACGGGTACCTGGTACCCGACCGGGGAGAGGCGTTGCGCGGCGCCGACGTCGTGATCACCGTCACCGGCGCGCAAGGCGTCGTCACCGCCGACGACGAGCCGCTCCTCAAGGACGGCGCGATCCTGGCGAATGCGGGTCACTTCCCGTGGGAGATCGAGGGCATCGAGTCGGGCCGCGTGACGCTGCTCGAAGGCGGCCACATGGTGAACCTCGCAGGCCCACGCCCCTCGGCAACTCGATCGAGTCGATGGACATCGGCTTCGCGCTGCAGACGCGCTGCCTCGAGGCCGTCGCCCGCGGCGACGTCGGGCCGGAGGCCTGCGTCGTACCGGTCCCGCGCTCGATCGACGAGGCGGTTGCCTCGCAGTTCGTCGCGACCGCTTAAGCGGCGCGGCGGATTTGCTCTTCGAGTGCGACGAGTGGGAGCTGGAACGTGTCGACGGCGTCGGTGTTCCCGACGATGTTGTCGCCGGCCTCGATCATCGCGATCTGGTCGGGCGTGACCGGGGCGCCGGGCACGAACTGCACGAACTGCGCGCCCGTCCGCGCGAGCGAGGCCGGCACGTGAACGAGCCTGCGGCGCTTGCCGAGCACCTTCGCGATCGTCAGGTACAGCTCGTTCCACGTGACGATGTCGGGGCCGCCGATCTCGAACGTCTGGTTTGCCGCCTGCGGGTGGTCGACCGCGTGCGCGAAGTACTCGGCGACGTCCTCGACCCAGATCGGCTGGCTCCTCTGCAGCCCCGAGCCGATCACGGTCACGACCGGCGAATAGCGCACCTGCTTGACGAACGTCGGCAGCACGCCGCCGCGGCCGAACACGAAGCTGGGGCGGAAGATCGTGTACTCGAGCGCTGACTCGATCACCTCGCGCTCCATCGCCCACTTCGCCGCGAAGTACGGGACGACGTCCTTCGTCGTCTCGCTCGTCCCGAGCGCGCTCATCAGCACGAACCGCTCGACGCCCGCCGCCTTGGACGCCGCGACCAGGTCCTTCGTCCCCTGCGTCATCACGCGGTGGAAGTCCTGCGGACGGCCCTTGATGATCGCGACGAGGTGGATCACGTGCGAGCAGCCCTCGACCGCGGCGCGCAGGCTCGCGGGATCGGTGACGTCGCCCGTGACGAGCGCGGCGCCCAGGCTCGCGATCTGGCCCGCGCGGTCGGGCCGCCGCACGAGCGCGCGCACGTCGCGTCCCTGTGCGCGCAGCGCGCGGACGATCTTCGGGCCGATGAAGCCGGTCGCGCCGGTGACGAGGACGGTCACTGGCTGAAGTTCTCGTAGTAGCGGGACGGGGTCGGGCCGCGCTGGCCGCGGTACTTCGACCCGAGCGCCGAGCTGCCGTAGGGCGTCGAGGTCGGCTCGGTCATCTGCATGAAGGAGATCTGGCCGATCTTCATGCCGTGGTAGATCGTGATCGGGAGGTTCGCGACGTTGGACAACTCGAGAGTCACGTTTCCCTCGAAACCGGGGTCGATGAAACCTGCGGTCGAGTGGATCAGCAGGCCGAGCCTTCCGAGTGACGAATTGTGGGTCGGAATGTAGGACTTCGAGACGAGGAACTGGCCACTCGGAGACGCGACCTGGATGCAGCGGACAGGGACGCTGCTGACCGCCCGAACGTCTGCAATGGCGCGGAACTTGTGGAATCGACCTTCGGTCTTCTGCCGGATCAGCTTTCGAATGAGCCGGAAGACCTGCTCTTCGGCCATGAATTGCACCTCGAACTTCGGCCCGCAATCCACTCCGTTGAGCACGGCGCGCTTGCTGGCCATCGTCGGTCGGAAGCCCAGGCTCGCGATCAACTCGTGGTATTGCCAAGCAAGTTCCTCGTTGACGGTCGTGAGGTCGCAACGTCCAAGCTTGTCCGCGTAGCCGTCCGTGTCCATGAGGCCTTGCAGGAGCGCCAGCCGCTGGTCGGTCGAGGAACGCAGGTACAGGTCGGGAATGTGCTTCCTCCCCATCACTCCCAAGTCGTGCAGCTTGCTCGAGAGCGAATCGTTTCTGACGTAGCGGCCGCTCGTTTCGTCACGGGTATGACCGGTGCCGCCGATTCGGTAGACCAGCGGTCGCGTCCGAGTCTTCGCGACGGCATAGCCGGCCATCTCGATCTCCTCGAGGATGTTCTGGTCGGCGCAGGTGATCTGTGCGGCGGTGGACGTCCCGTCCCCCAGCCAGGCGCCGAGAACGTAGGGATCGATCGGCAATTCCCGCCGGGGGTATTGCACCGCGCCCGTCAGCGCGACCTGGTGGTTCCGCTCGCCTCGGACCCGTAGCATCTTCGAAATCTCTTCGGTTGTGCGGGCCCGGCCGATCCGGCGCCCGTACCGTCGGCCGTTCTTGTCCACGGTGACCCACTGGTGCGCGGCGTCGCAGACGACCGTGGTTCCTTCGGAGAAGGTCACCTCGCGGCACGGCCGTCCGAGCATCGGTTCGGTGGCGGCAATCACGAGAGTCGGCTGTCCCGACTCGTCGAAGACGATGTCGCCCGCTTCCAGCTCGCCCATCGTCGTCCACCCGCCCGGCGTCGGAACCGGTGTGTCCAGCGCGAGCGCCTTCCCCTCTAAGCGGGCCACGAGGTCGTCGGGGAGCGACACGACCTCGAGCGTCGAGCCGAGCACGAACTCCCCGGGGTGGAGGATGAACGGCTCGTCCTCGTGCACCTCGACGAGCTCCGTCAGCGCCTCCTGCGGCTGCTTGACGTCGATGAACGGGTAGCGCGCGTTGTGGAACACGCGGAAGTACCGGTCGACCCGCACGTCGACGCTCGACGGCTGCAGCAGCGACTCGTCATACGGGTCGATCCCGATGCGGCCTTCGCCGATGAGCCGCGCGATGGTGCGATCGCTGAGAACCACGAGGCGATTCTTCCATCAGCGCGTCCGCGAGTGCGCCGAGGCCCTTCAGGAAGGCTGCACGCTCGCCCGCGTCGAGGGTGGCCAGCGCGCGCTCGAGCGGCGCATCGCGGCGCGCGAGCCAGGCCTGCACCTGCCGGGAGCTGGATGGCCTGAGCTCGACCAGGGTGCGGCGGCGGTCGGCGGGGTCCTCGCGGCGCTCGACGAGCCCGTGCTCCTCCAGGTCACGGGTCAGCTTGCTGACGGCGGGCAGCGACAGGCCGACCGTCTCCGCGATCTCGCTGACCGTCTGTGCGCCGGACTGGCCGATGTGGGAGAGCACGCCGACGTGCCGTCGGCCGAGCGGTGGATCGCCCGAGACGAGCTCCAGGAGCTCCGGGGCCGGGCGTCGTCGCGACCACAGGCCCCGCATCACGCGCCGCAGGTGCTGCCGCAGCTCCGCGAGCTGGTCCTGGTTGGTTACCATCAGATAACTATTATCCCGAGTGAAGCGAAAGGAGGTGACAACTCTATGTGTGGATCACACGGACATCAGCGCCGCGGGCGCCACGGGTTCCCGAGCCGCGAGCAGCTCTACGAGCGGCTGCAGGGCTACCAGCAGCACCTCGAGAGCGAGCAGAAGAAGGTCCAGGAGCTCCTGGAGCGGCTCGGGGACAAGCCCGAGCAGCCGGCCGACGTCTAGAACCTCCGGGGTCTAGGCCCGGACGGCTGCGTCGGCGCGGAGGTAGTAGCGCTCGGTGTACTCGATCACCGCGCGCTGCATCGAGAAGCGCGGG
>CAZDEX010000184.1:0-4572 GCA_964504405.1 uncultured Gaiellales bacterium
GCGTCATCGCGGTCGCGATGAACCCGGGGGCGACGCAGTTGACGTTGACGTTGAACGGGCCGAGCTCGATCGCGAGGGTCTTCGTCATGCCCTGCAGGCCCGCCTTCGCCGTCGCGTAGTTCGTCTGGCCGCGGTTCCCGAGCGCCGACGTCGACGAGATCAGGACGATCTTTCCGCTCTTCTGCTCGACCATGTGCTTCTGCGCGGCGCGCGCGGCGAAGAAGGAGCCCTTCAGGTGCGCGTCGATCACCGCATCCCAATCCTCGTCGCTCATCTTGAAGAGCATGTTGTCGCGGATGATCCCGGCGCACGCGACGAGCACGTCGAGCGAGCCACCGTGCGCGACGGCCGCGTCGACGGCCGCCTCGACGTCTTCGCGCTTGGTCACGTCGCAGCGCACGGCGTGCCCGCCGATCTCCTCCGCCGTCTCCTGCGCGGATGCCTCGTCGAAGTCGGCGATCACGACCGTCGCCCCTTCGGACACGAACCGCTTCGCGGTCGCGGCGCCGATGCCCCGTGCGCCGCCGGTCACGAGTGCTGTCTTGCCCTGGAATCTCGTCATGGCGACGACGATATATCGTCACCCGCATGGAGCTCCGCGACATCCTCGCGCGCAGGCGCATGCATCGGGCGTTCCTGACCGACCCGCTTCCCGAAGCTCAGATCGAACGGATCGCCGGTGTGATCCGCCGCGCGCCGTCCGGTGGGTTCAGCCAGGGCGGGAGCATCGTCGTCGTCACCGACGAAGCGAAGCGCCGACAGATCGCCGACGCGTTCGGCGACGAGCACTACAAGACGAATGGGCGCAACTACATCGCCGACGCGCCGGTGCACATGGTCATCTCGGCCAACGAGTCGCTGTACCACGCTCGTTACAACCAACCCGACAAGCTCGCCGCGGGCGGCGGCGTGGAGATCACCTGGCCGGTGCCGTACTGGTTCGTCGACGCGGGCGCGTTGATGATGCTGGTGCTGATGGCGGCGATCGACGAAGGGCTCGCGAGCGCGTTCATCGGTCACCCCGACCAGAAGCGCATCTTCGACGAGCTGCTCGGACTGCCCGAGGAGGTCGTTCCGATCGGGCTCGCGCTGATCGGCAAGCCGGGCGAGAGCCCGTCTACGAGGTCGCGCCTGAAGGAGATGCAGCGGGCAGGGGATGACCTGGTGCACCGGGAGTCGTGGTGACCGGCGGGTACTTCGCGCGCACCTCGTCGACGTAGGCCGCGAGCCGGTCGGCGATCGCGGCGTCCCTGATCTCCAGGACGTTCTCGGCGTTCTTCTCGCCGCTCCGCGAGAGGTTGAACGATCCGACGAACGTCGTGTCGTCGCAGACGCAGATCTTCGCGTGCATGAAGTCGTGCACCGTCCCGTCGCCGTACGGCGTCGATTCTTTCCCCGCGAACGTCTCGCCGCCCATGATCTGGCGCAGCAGGGGGAGCTTCCAGGATACGTTCCCGTTCGCTTCCCACTGGTGAATCACCTCGCGTATCTGTGTGATGTCGACGCAGCCCTTGATGTCCGTCTTTCCGTCCGCGATCGCCTGCGCGAGCGCCCCGAGCACCGGGCCGGTCGTGATCACCGGCGAGCAGATCCGGACACGCGTGCTCGCCTTGCGGATGAGCTTCGCGATCCGCGCCGAGAGGTCTTCGCCGTGGCCCGGCGTGAACCACGCGCGCACGTTGTCGTCCCACCGCGGGTCGACGAAGCCGCTCTTCTCGACATCGCCCGAGGTCCAGAGCTGGTCGAAGTCGATCCCGTAGGCCTTGGCGATCGCCTCCGAGGCAACGATCACGATCGCGTTCTCCTGGCGTGACCACGAGTCGTCGGTCCAGTTCATCGACCCGGTCCACACGGTGTCGGAGTCGCGGATCACGTACTTGTGGTGCATCAGGTCGGGAATGCCGGCGATCGCCTTGCCCTGGACGGGCAGCGTCGCGATCAGCTGTACGTCCGGCTCCGGCGGTGGAGGGACGGGCACCGGCATGCCGCTGTCGACGTTGTAGATGAAGCGCGTCTCGACGCCTCGCTGCGCCGCGCGGCGGAACGCGTCTCCGACGATCACCGCCGTCTCGTCTCCGAGCTTGAAGTCGTACTGCGCGACGTCGAGCGTGTGCTGCGCGTCGTCGAGGAAGGCGGCGACCATGCGTGCGATGTCCGCCGGCTGCTGCCCGCCGTCGGTCAGAGTGCGGATCTCGATGCGATCGCTCATGGACAGGTTGGCCGCTGCCCGCATCGGGCAGACGACGAACTTCTACAGGGTCGGGCCGGGCGCCGCGCTGCGCCGGGCGCGCCTCGCCGCCTACCTCGCGGCACGGCGGGACGCCGATCTCATCCTCGTCGGCGAGGCCCCGGGCTACCGCGGCGCGCGGGTCTCCGGCATCCCGTTCACCTCGGAGCGGCAGCTGACCGGCGGGGGCCCGGCGGAGGCGACGGCGACGATCGTCCAGCGCGTGCTCGCGGAGCTCGGCCTGACCGAGCGCGTCCTCCTCTGGAACGTCGTGCCGACGCATCCCGGGACGGCGACGTCGAACCGCGCGCCGACGAGCGCGGAGGTGCGCACGGGGCGGACGTTCGCGGAGGAGCTCGCGGACGGACGCCGCCTGATTGCGGTCGGGCGTGTCGCGCACGCCGCGCTCGGCGGCGAGTACGTGCGCCACCCGTCCCACGGCGGCGCGGCGGCGTTCGCGCAGGCACTGCATGCTCTAATCGAGCGATGACCCCGGTCCGGCGCAATGCGTTCCTGCTCGCGGCCGGGCTCGTCTTCCAGAGCGGGATGATCCAGCTCGCGGTCGCGCTAGGGACGGTGACGATCGTGGCCGTCACCGGCGTGAAGGGCATCCTCGGCTTCGGCCCCGCGATCTTCCTGCTGGCCGGCGCGGCCGCGGTCGGCCCGGCGGGACGGCTCTCGGACCGGCTCGGGCGCATGCCGGTGATTCGCGGCGGCTTCGTGCTCGGGATCCTCGGGCCGCTCGTCGTCTCGGCCGGCTGTGCCGCGACGTCGGGTGCGCTCGTCTTCCTGGGCCTCGGCCTCTGCGGTGCGGGCCAGACGATCGTGCTCCTCTCGCGCGCTGCGTCCGCGGAGATGTTCCCGCCCGAGCGGCGCGCTCGCGGCATGTCGATCGTGCTGTTCGGCGTCGTGTCGGGGGCGATCTGGGGGCCGCTCGTCTTCGGCCCGATGTTCTCCGGCCGCACGTACGCGGCGCACGACTTGACGCTGCCCTGGGCCGCGGCCGGGGCATTCACCCTCGTCGGGCTGGCGCTGTCCTTCGGCGTGCGGCCCGATCCGAGGGAGCTCTCGCGCCCGTACGCGACCGCCGAGGAGTCGCTGCCGCCGGCGCCGCTGCGCGAGATTCTCCGCCGCCCGGGCGTCGCGCCCGCGATGGTCGCCGCCGTCGTGAGCTTCGCGGTGATGGCCGGCGTGATGAACCTCGCGGGCTACGTCGCCGTGGGCCACCACCACGCGCAGGGCTCGATCTTCACGATCATCAGCCTCCACATCGTCGGCATGTACGGCCTCGTCCTCGTGATCGGCGACGTGATCGAGCGGCTCGGCCGGCGCACGGCGATGGTGAGCGGCCTGCTCTTGATGGCCGCCTCGAACGCGGCCCTCGCGTGGTGGGCGTCGATCGCCGGGATGAGCGTCGCGCTCTTCGGCCTCGGGCTCGGCTGGTGCCTCGCCTACATCGCGGCGACGACCGAGCTGGTGGGGCTTGCCGGGCCTGCCGAGCGAGGCCGCCTGGTCGGGGCGACGGACCTTCTGTCGAGCCTCCTCGCCGCCACGCTCGCCCTCGGCTGGGGCGCCGTGTACAGCGGCGCCGGCGGGTCGGTTCCGCTCGCGATCAGCGCCGCGGGACTGGCCGGGCTGGCGGCCGCCTGGGTGGCCGGGAACGGCGTTTCGCTGCTACCATCCGCCGCGGCGGACGCCTGAGTCCGCCCTTTCTCCGTATGAAGACGTACAACGCCAAGCCCGGCGAGATCGCGCGCGACTGGTATCTCGTGGACGCCGAGGGGAAGACCCTGGGCCGTCTCGCGACCCAGATCGCCGATCGGCTGCGCGGCAAGGGCAAGGCCGTCTTCACGCCGCACGTCGACACGGGCGATTTCGTCGTCGTCGTGAACGCGGAGAAGATCGCCGTCACCGGCAAGAAGCTCGAGCAGAAGATGTACTACAAGCACTCCGGGTATCCCGGCGGGCTCCGCGAGCGCTCGCTCCGCGAGCAGCTCGAGCGGCAGCCGACCGAGGTGCTCCGCAAGGCCGTCAAGGGGATGCTCCCCCGGAACAAGCTCGGCCGCGCGCAACTGACCAAGCTGAAGATCTATGCCGGCCCGGAGCATCCGCACGAGGCGCAGGCTCCGACCACTCTCGAGGTGTAACCCATGGCGACTCCCGCTCAATATCTCGGTACCGGCAAGCGCAAGACGTCCGTCGCGCGCGTGATCCTTCGCCCCGGCGACGGTGCGACCTGGATCAACGGCAAGAAGATCGAGGAGTACTTCCCGCGCATGGTTCACCAGATGCTCGCGACCGCGCCGCTCAAGACGGCGGGGCTCGAGGGCCAGTACGACCTGCGG
>CAZDEX010000185.1:0-4549 GCA_964504405.1 uncultured Gaiellales bacterium
GACGTGCTGCGCCGCAAGATGGTGATCGCGCGCGAATGGCAGCGCGTCGATCCGAAGTTCCTCGACGAGGACGAGCAGGAGTTCTGGGGTGAGATCGCCGGACGGCAGCTGCGCTTCGACGAGCGCGCCGCTTTCGTCGAGAAGCTCACCGCGCGCGGAGCATCGAAGCGAGCGATGGAGACGTTCCTCTCGACGTGCGCCGCGCAGAACCCGAACCGGCGCCTGCGGCTGATCGCCCTCGCCGATCGCGTCTCGATGAAGGTCGAGCGCGCCGACTTCGATGACCTCGTCACGCTCGTGACGCAGGCGCCGCCGTGGGAGAAGGATCGCGCGGCCGGCGTGCGGACCATGCTGCGCGCGATCGCCGAGGGGAAAGCGGACGCGCCCGACCAGATCCTCGCGCGCTGGACGTGGCGGCTCTCGCGCGCCGTGCGCAAGCAGCTCGACCGCAAGGCGTCGCAGGAGTTCCCGGATGCGAAGCGGCTCCTCGGCGCGCTCGCGAACTCACGGGGCCACCGGCACGAGGAGAACGCAGCGAAGCTCGTCAACGCGTCGCTCGAGATGCCGCGTGAAGTCGGCGCCGCGCTGCTCGCGTCGGCCGAGGGCTACACACCGCGCGCGACGCAGCTGCTCGAAGCGGCGCGCGAGCGGCTCGGGTCGATCCAGGAGGTCGCGGGCTGGATCGCGGAGAACCTGCCGCAGCCGAAGACCGGCCCGTCGCGCGCACGGCGGCGCCGGCGGCGGAAGAAGAAGACCGGCGAGTCGACGGCGACCGCGCAGTCGACGCCCAAGACGGACTCGGGCGAACAGTCGGGCGACGGTGACGGCGCGGAGAAGCCGGCCGCTCCGAAGAAACGCCGCCGCCGCCGCAAGAAGCCGGCGGAAGCGGGCGCCGCGGGAGAGGGCGCTTCGGGCAACGGCAAGGGGCCGCCCGGGTCCGAGCAGGGCACCGACGCCCCGGCGCCCGAGCCCGCCGTGCCGCAAGAAGACGCCGCGTAATACCGCCGTAATGACGCGCTAGGCACGATGGGCGCGTGCTCGTGCTGATCCTGATCGGCCTGCTCGCCGGGCTCGTGACGGCGCTCTCCCCCTGCGTGCTTCCCGTGCTGCCGATCCTGCTCGCGGGCGGCGTGTCCGGGCGCAAGCCGCAACGCATCGTCGCGGGCCTCGTCACGAGCTTCAGCGTGTTCACGCTCTTTGCGACGTGGCTGCTCGACAGGCTCGGGCTGCCGCAGGACTTCCTGCGCAACCTGGCGATCGTGCTGCTCTTCGTCGTCGCGGTCGTGCTGCTCCTGCCGCAGGCCGCGTTGTGGCTCGAGCGCTCGCTCGCGGTCTTCTCGCGGCTGCGGCCGACGAACGCCGGAGGCGGCTTCTTCCTCGGCGTGACGCTCGGGCTCGTCTTCGTGCCGTGCGCCGGCCCGTTCCTCGCTGCGATCACGACTGCAGCCGCGCGCGAGAACTTCGGCGGCCGCACGATCGCCGCGACGCTCGCGTACGCCGTCGGGGCGGCGATCCCGATGTTCGCGATCGCCCACGGCGGCCGCGAGGCGGCCGGGCGCATTCGCGCGCACGCGGAGCAGCTCCGCATGGCGTCGGGGGTCGTGATCGCGCTCGTCGCGATCGGGCTCGTCTTCCACGTCGACGACCGCCTCGCGCAGCTGACACCCGGCTACACGACCTTCCTGCAGGAAAAGATCGAGAAGAGCGGCAGCGCGCAGCGCGAGCTCGCAAAGGTGCGTGGGGGCGGCGAGGCGCTCCAGGCGCACGCCGCCAAGGCCGACGGCTTGCCGGACTACGGCGTCGCGCCGCCGCTTCACGCTGACGGCGCGTGGATCAACACGCGCCCCGCGACGATGCAGGCGCTGCGCGGCAAGGTCGTGCTGATCGACTTCTGGACGTACTCGTGCATCAACTGCCTGCGCACGCTGCCTCACCTGAAGGCATGGGACGAGGCTTACCGCAAGGACGGGCTCGTGATCGTCGGCGTGCACACGCCCGAGTTCGCATTCGAGCACGTGACGTCGAACGTGCGCGCCGCGGTCCGGCGGCTCGGCATCCGCTATCCCGTGGTGCAGGACAATCGGTACAAGACGTGGGACAACTACGCGAACCAGTACTGGCCGGCGGAATACCTCGTCGATCGCAACGGCCACGTGCGTCACACGCACTTCGGCGAAGGGGAGTACGGGCAGATGGAGTCGCTGATCCGCAAGCTGCTCGGGGCGAAGGGCCCCGGCGCACAGCCGATTGCGGACACGACACCGACCGAGGCGATGACGCCGGAGTCGTATCTCGGCTACGCACGCATCGGCAACTACACCGGGACGCCGATCGTTCCCAACAAGACCATTCGCTACCGCTACGCGAGCTCGCTGCCCGCGAACGAGTACTCCTACGACGGCATGTGGCAGGTCGGCGCGGACAAGATCGTCGCACGGAAGGACGCCCGTCTGCGGCTCGACTACACGGCGAAGGACGTCTACATCGTCCTCGGAGGCCACGGCACGGTCGCGGTCTCGATCGACGGCCGTCCGACGAAGACCATGCGGGTCGACGCGGAGAAGCTCTATACGGTCGCGTCGTCAGCCCGCGTCCAGCAGCACGCGCTCCTCGAGCTCCGGTTCAGCCCGGGCGTCGAGGCGTACTCGTTCACGTTCGGCTGAATCCGATTCGGCGCAGCCGAACCAGATTCAAGGGGTCCGCTACGAATGGCCGCTGGTGTAACCCTGGAACCTGGTTCGCTGACGCGAATCAGGTTCCTCAGTGTTCCCGAGCTACGTCGGGGCCGTCGTCGTCGTCGTTCTCGCGCTCGCGGAGGAAGCGCGTGAGCTCGGCCGCGATCGCGTCGCCGCTCGGCAGGTCGGCCTCCTCGGCGAGTTCGTCGACGCGACGCTCGAGCTCCTGCACGTACGCAGACGTCTCGTCGTCCGCAGCGACCGCTTCGCTCACCTGCTGTGCGTACGCGTCCGCCGCCTCGTCGAGCTCCTCGGTGTCGACGTCCGCTTCCAGCAGCTCGGCGAGCCGGTCGACGAGCGCCTTCGCGGCGCGCGGGGACGGCGTCAGCGACACGTAGTGCGGGACCGCGGCCCACAGCGACGCGGACTTGATCCCCGCCCGGCCGACGGCGTCGTGCAGGACGCCGACCACGCCGGTCGGGCCCTCGTACCGCGACGCCTGCAGGTTGAGCTGCTCGATCAGGTCGGGATCGGTCGCGCTTCCCGTCACCGGAGCGGGGCGCGTGTGCGGGACGTCCGCGAGCAGCGAGCCGAGCGTCACGACGAGCTCGACGTTGAACTGCTTCGCAAGCGTCGTGACGTGGTCGCAGAAGGTGCGCCAGCGGAGATTCGGCTCGACGCCGAGCAGGATGATCGTGTCGCGCCCGGCGCCGGGAAGCGGCGCATACATGAACGTGTTCTCCGGCCACTCGATCTGCCGCGTGTAGCCGTCGACGAGCGAGACCGTCGGCCGCGTCGCCTGGAAGTCGTAAAAGTTCTCGGCGTCGATCGACGCGAACTCGATCGCGGCCCACGCACGCGCGAGATACGCGCCGGCGAGCGACGCGCCCTGGCCGCCGTCGTTCCAGCCGCGGAATGCAGCGATCAGCACCGGCCGATCGAGCCGCGGTTGGGAATCGATGCGAAGTTCGTCCGCCATCAACTCATCCTACGCGGACGCCAGAGGCTGAAGACGAACGCACTGACCGCCCCCCACAGGGTCGCTGCGACCGTGACATGCGCGAGCACGAGCCACCACGGCAGCTGCGTCCGGTACTGCGTCTCGCCGATCACCATCTGCACGAGCAGCAGCGCGAGCAGCACGAGCGCGGCGCGCGCCTGCGGCGCCTTGTGCCGCACCAGCCAGACGACGAGGAGCGCGAACGAGATCCCGAAGACGGCCGTCGCCCGCACGTGCCAGTACACCGCCGGCTGGAAGGACCACAGCCGGCGCACGACGACGCTGCCAGGGTGCGGTCCTGCCGCTGTCGCGAACGTCCCGCTGAGCACGAGCACCGCCCCCGAGAGTCCGACGAGCAAGCCGAGGCGCGGGACCCACGAGGGGAGCGCCGTACGCTCGCGGCCGCGCGCCTCGAGCCACAGCACGACGCCGAGGGTCAGCACGACCATCGAGAGCAGGAAGTGCGAGAGGACGAGCCATGGGTTGAGATGGAAGTGCACGGTCAGCGCGCCGAGCGGCGCCTGCAGCAACGTCCCGAAGAAGATCGCGAACGCGAGCTTCCGCCGCCCCGCTGCGAGGAGCCACGTCGCGAGCGTGACGAGGATCGTGATGAACGCGATCACGCGGTTCGAGAACTCGATGGTCGAGTGAAACGACCGAGGCTCGAAGTGGTGCGGCGCGCAGCCGGGCCAGTGCTCGCAGCCGAGCCCCGATCCCGTCAGGCGCACCGTGGCGCCGGTCGCGACGATCAGGACGAGCATCGCCGCGTTCGCGAGCGCGAGGCGCTCGAACGCCTTCGCCGACAGCGCAAGGCCGCGGAACCGCGCGACGGGCTGTGCGCCGACGTCCATCGAGCGCACTGTAGCCCCGCTCT
>CAZDEX010000186.1:0-4538 GCA_964504405.1 uncultured Gaiellales bacterium
TCCGACCCAGCCGCCTCGCGATTTCCCGCACCCCAACACCTTCAACGCGGAGCAGCGCGATCTCCTCACGCTCAACAAACGACAGATAGCGGCCCGACACCTTTGCAGAGAGACATGGATTCACCCCGCCAGCGTGACGAAACCACCGGAACGCCACCGGCGAGGACACTCCCGCCTCGCGCGCAGCGTCCTCGGTCTTCAGCCCACGGGCGACCGCCGCCCAGAAGCAGACCCGATCCTCACGCCATGCCACCGTCGGCCGCCCCGGCGAAGGCACCTGCCCCCGATACCGCTGTACCTCCCGCTGCCGCTCCCGCATCGTCGCCAACTCACACCTCCACCATCGAGGTGTTGCGACGACCACTTGAATCCACCCTGCGAGCACGAATCCCTGCGCGAGTACGACCGCCGCACCGCAGCGCTCCTCGACACAATCCACGCGGCGGGCGAAGCGATCGAGAGTCTTCCCTCCGGCGACGCGGTCCACGTCGATTTTCACCATCGCAACGTGCTCGTCGCCGACGGCGCAGTGAGCGCCGTGATCGACTGGGAGGGTTGCCGCTCCGGCGACTCCGTCTTCGATCTGGTGACATTCGCGTTCGGCCTGTCCGTCGCCCAGGTTTCTGCCAAAGCACGCGACGAGGTCTGGGAGGCAGTTCTCCGTCGAGCGACTCCCAACGTTCGGCGCGCCTACGTCGCACACATGGCTCTCCGTCAGGTGGACTGGTCGATACGTCACCGGACATCGGAAGACGTTGATCACTGGCTTCGAGTGTCCTCGGATTTCTTAGCGCTCAGCGGCGGCTGACCTCTCGCCTCGGGAGTCTGCCTCCCGCCGAAAGGGCAGAACGCGAATCGAGATTCTCGGCTGGGCCACGATGCTTACGCTGAAAGCCGGGTGTCCGGTTCCGAGACCCCTTCTATTCCTATCCCAGTACCGTCGCGCCGGGTAGGGGATCGACCGCCGTGCCGAACCGGAAACCGTCGCGTGGCGACGGTTCGAACGGGTGTCTGACACCGGTGCGCTCACCTATGCGAGCGTCGTTGATGCCCGCGGAACGCGTCCGCGTTCGGCGGGGCCTTCGCATTCCTATCCCAGTACCGTTGCGCCGTGGCCGAGATTCGCGACGCGACGTGGGACGATTTCGACGAGGTGTTCGAGTTGCTGAGCGCGCGCAGCCGGGCGGCGTTCGGCATCTCCCAGCTGCAGGCGGCCTCCCTGCGCCAGCGCTGGGAGCTGCCGGGGGGCGCCCGCTGGGTCGCGACCACGGACGAGACGATCGTGGGCGTGGCGACGCTCGAGGAGGAGGGGACGATGACGGCAGCCGCCCTCGATCCGCGCGTCGGGGACGCGCTGCTCGCGCGCGTGGAGGACGCGGCCCGCAGGCACGGGCTCCGGCGGCTCGTCGCCTCCGCCGTGCGCGAGGACGAGCCGCTGTGGGTGCTGCTCGAGCGCGGCGGCTTCGAACAGGATCGCGAGGTGCTGCGCATGTGGCGTGTGCTCACGCCCGACGAGGCGGAGCCGACGTGGCCGGGCGACGTGCGCGCGCGTAGCTATACCGACGCGGACGGGGAAGCCGTCCACGCGCTGCTCGACGAGGCGTACGGCGCCTGGGACTCGAACTACGTTCCTCTGTCGCACGACGGCTGGGTCGCGTTCATGACGCAGCACGACGACTTCGATCCTGCGATGTGGTTCCTCGTCGAGCGCGCCGGCGAGCTCGTCGCGTGCGCGCTGCACTGGAGGGAGCACCAGGGACGCGGCTGGGTCAAGGACATCGTCGTGCGCGAGAGCGAGCGCGGCCGCGGGATCGCCAGGGCCCTCCTGCGCGCGGGGTACCACGCGTACGTGCAGCGCGGCGCGGACCGCGTCGGATTGAAGGTCGACTCGACGAATCCGAGCGGCGCGATCCAGCTCTACGCGCGCGAAGGGTTCGTCATCGACCAGCGACTCGGGCTCTGGCGGAAAGACCTGTGAGCACGACCTCGGCGACGGTGTCGTTGCTGCGCTGGCTTCGGCGTCAGATGCGGGAGCCGACGGCCACCCGCGAGCGCCTCGAGGCGGCGATCGCCAACGACGATCCGACAGAGGCGCGCCGCGTCGTCGACGGCATGGATTTCAACGATGCGCAGCGCCGCCACGTCGAATCGCTGCTCACAGAATGGGAGCGCGAAAAACGGGCGTGATCGTCCGCTGCCGGTATCGTCAGTGAGAGAGACGTGAGGGGTCGCGCGCTCATCATCGCTTCGGCGATCGTTGCTTTGTCCATCGGGGGCGCCGCGCCCGCGTCATCGGTCACGCCACTCGAACGTGCTGCGTTGAAGGCGCTCTCGACCACCCGCGTCGATGCGCCGACACGCGCACGCGGTCGCGCGGAGGTACGCCGCGCGGCGTACCTCGCGCGCATCCTTCCGAGCGGGCGCCGCGAGCACGTCGCGGTGGCGCTCGGCGAGCTCGCGTCGTTCGAAGGAACCCTCACGCAGCCACGCGCGTTGACGCTGATCGGCGAGCTGAAGACGAACGACGACTACTTCCTCGAGCACTACGCGCCCGCGCCGAAGACCGACGTCACCGATGAGGACGGCCTCGTGTACCGCTACTTCGACGGACGCTGCTTCGAGTACCACCCGCTCGCGAACTTCGGGGCGCTCAACGCGCACGTCGCGGCCGGCGACGCAAGCGGGGCCCAGCGGCTTGCGACGGCGCTCGTCGCCCGCGGGACGTATCTGCACAGCGGCGGCATCGGCTGGGAGTACCTCTTCCCGTTCTCCGGCGGGCGAGGTCCGTGGCTCTCGGGCATGGCCCAGGCGGTCGCAGCGCAGGCGCTCGCGCGCACTGCGTCGCTCGTCCCGGAGGATGCGACGATGCTCATGGGCAAGGCGCGCGGCGCCTACCAGGCGATTCCGGGACGCTTGCTGACGTCGGTCGCGGCCGGACCGTGGATCCGTCTGTACTCGTTCTCGTCGACGCAGGTGCTGAACGCGCAGCTGCAGGCGGTGATCTCGCTGCAGTCGTACGCGACCGCGGCCGACGACCCGCAAGCAGCGGCGCTCGCCGCGCGAATGCAGCGCGCAACCCTCGCGATGCTCCCGCGCTTCGACACCGGCTACTGGAGCTACTACGCGCTCCCGAACGATCCGTCGCCGTTCGACTACCACGACTACGTCGTGCAGCTGCTCAATCGGCTCTCGCCGGCCGACCCGCGCTTCGCCGACGCGGCGACGCGGTTCGCGCGGTACGAGAAGGAGCCGCCGGCGTTCACACTCGCGAACGGCGCGCTCGGGGCGCTGACGTTCTGGCTCTCGAAGCCCGCAACGGTGAACGTCGACACCGCAGCCGGCCCCTCGACGCGCGTTGCGCTGAACGGCGGCTGGCACACGCTGACGTGGCCGGAGCCGCGGAACCCCGGCGTCTACCCGACGCGTGTGAGCGCGGTCGACTACAGCGGAAACCGGACGATCTTCGAGACCCTCCCGTTCGTTCGCGTGGCTGCTCGCGCGACGCAAGGGGCGCGTGACGTGCGATCCCCGTTTCTCGCCGGGGCGGGCCTCGACTCGCCCGCGCAGTCGCAGGCGGCGGCACGCCTCGGCCTGCGGCTCGTGCGCATCGGCGTCACATGGCCGGCGGGCGCCACCGCCCCCGACCCGGCACTCGTCGCAGCGCTGCAGCAGGTCGCGCCGGGCCTCGGCACGGTGCTCGAGCTGAACGCGACGCCGCTCCCCGCCGACGACACGGGACGCACCGCACTCGCCCAGTACGCAACGGCGCTCGCCGCGCAGGTGCCGAGCCTGCATTCGCTGATCTTCGAGCCCGCGGCGACGCCGGCGACCGCGTCCGCGTACGCCGCCGCGTTCGCCGCGTTGCGAGCCGCGCTACCGACGACCACGCTCGGTGTGTCGGTCGACGGGAGTCTCGACGCGAGGGGAGCGCTCGCCGCGCTCGGAGCGACCCGCGCGAACGTGGTCGCGTTCCGCCCGGCACCGGTCGCCGGCAAGGGACTGCTCACGGCGACGGACGCGCCGCAGCTCGGCGCCGCGGTTCCGGTGCTTCTCGACGGCATCCAGCCCGGAGCCGTCCCCGCCATCGCCTGCATGACCGGCGTGGCAGGCGTGCTCCTCGACCGGCTGGCCGACGCGGCCGCGAGCTCCACACGCTCGGAGCTCCTTACCGCCCAGCGCGGCGCCACGGTTTGCCCCGGGGTGTCGGCGGAGGTGAACGCGAGCACGCTCGAGTACCCGCAGTCGCTCACCGCGCAGGCGTCGGTGAACCTCGCGTGCGACCGCGACTGCCTCTACCTCGTGACGCTGGATCGCGCGGATGGGCGACCGGTGGCAGCGAGCCGGGGCGCACTCACGGGCGGCGCCCCCGCGCAGACAATCGCCTTGCCGAGGGCGAAGCTCGGGTCGGGGAGCTACACCATCGATGTTCGGCTCGTGGCGCGTGTCAATCCCGGCGCGGTGACGACGCTCACGAGCCCGCCGCTGACGCGCTAGCTCGTCGCGACGGGCTTGCGGCGCACGATCTGGATCCCCCACGC
>CAZDEX010000187.1:0-1558 GCA_964504405.1 uncultured Gaiellales bacterium
GCTTCGCCTCGAGGCCGACGGCGTGCACCTCGCCGGAGCGCTGGTCGATCGCGACGACCGACGGCTCGGAGAGCACGATCCCGCGCCCACGCACGTAGACGAGCGTGTTTGCGGTGCCGAGATCGACCGCCATGTCGCGGCCGCCGAAGCCTGTGAGGTAGTTGAAAACGCCCATGCGGGCGCTCACTCTAGCCGTCGAGCAGTTCGACCAACCAACGTCGCGCCTCATGCACCAGCGGCGGGTAGTTCTCGAGCGTGTAGTAGCCGAGCGCGATCAGCGCCTGCGAGACGGCCCAGCCCTTGGCGCGGAGCCACGTTGCGTCGTCGGCGTCGACAAGCTCGCGGAAGCGCTCGCGCTCATCGCGCGCCACGAGCTTCCACGCCGCCATCACGTCGAGCGCCGGGTCGGCGGCGCCTGCCCCGGCCCAGTCGAGCACCCCGCTGAGCCTGCCGTCGCGGACGAGGACGTTCCGCGCGTCGAGGTCGCAGTGGGCCCAGACGCGCTCGTGCCCCCACTCCGGCGCGTGCATCGCCTCCTCCCACAGCTCGAGCGCCCCCGGAGCCGCCACGCGCGTCAGCGCGCCGCGGATCGCCTCATCCCGCTCGGCGAGCGGCCGGCCGCGGCCGCCGGCGGGCTCCGGCGCCTCGGTCGCATCGATCGCCCGCAGCGCGAGGATCAACGCCGCGACCTCGCCCGCCGGCAGGAAACCGTCGGGCACCGTGCCGTCGAGCCAGGTGTGCACCGTGAAGCCGTGGCCGCGCGCAACGAACTGCGGGATCTCGACCGGCAGATGCGGCGCGAGCGTCTTCAGGATGCGCTCCTCGTCGTGGCCCCACTCGTCGCGGCGCGGCATGCGCACCGAGAGCTCGTCGCCGAGCCGGAAGATCGCGTTCACGGTGCCGTCGCCGGCACGTGTCAGCGGCAGTGCGCGCCACTCCGGGAACTGCTCGTCGACGAGGCGGCGGACGACGGCCTCGCTCGTGTCGCGCTCGTCGTCGTGGATGCGCATCAGCCGAAGCCGTACACGCCGGCGAACCGCGTGGCCAGCAGGCGCACGAGCAGCGAGCCGGGTAGGCCGACGACGTTCAGGAAGTCGCCGTCGATCTTCTCGACGAGGCTCGCACCGAGTCCCTGAATCGCGTAGCCGCCTGCACGGCCCTCCCACTCGCCGGATGCGACGTAGTGCGCGAGGTCGCGCGGTGTCAGGTCGCGAAACGTGACGAGCGTCGTCTCCGTCCCTTCCTCCTCCCAGGCGCGTGTGCGCAGGCACAGGCCGGAGACGACCTCGTGTGTCGTGCCGGAGAGGCGCTCGAGCATCGCCTCCGCCTCCGTCTCGGTCGCCGGCTTGCCGAGCAGCTCTCCCTCGAACAGCACCTCGGTGTCGACGCCGAGCACCGGGCGCTCGTCGGGCTCGACGGAATGCGCCTTGCCGCGGGCGCGCTCCAGCGGGCCGGTTCCGTCGAGCTCCTCGTACTCGGGCGCGACGACGTCGAACGGGATGCGCAACTGCTCGAGAATCGCGCGCCGCTGGGGCGAGGTCGACGCGAGGATCAGCGG
>CAZDEX010000187.1:1658-4532 GCA_964504405.1 uncultured Gaiellales bacterium
ATCTCCTCCGACGGCCACTTCCGCGCCCACTCGGCCGTCACGTACGCGTAGCGCTCGTGCGTCTCGGCGTCGGCCGGCGCCTGCACCTCGATCAGCCGCTCGATCTCGAAGCCGTTCGCGCGCAGGAGGTCGATCCATTCGCCGTGGGCGAGGTGGAATTCGACACCGCCCTCGGGCCACTCGAAGCGCCTCATCCCGAACTGCGCGTGCACGAGGTGCTCCTTCGCCGGCATCTCGTCGTCGGAGCAGAGGATGACGAGCGTCGAGTTGCGCAGGAAGACGAGCCTGCCGCCGTCGCGCAGCAGTCGCGCGGCCTCGGGGATCCACCGGTACGGGTCGACCCAGATCGACGCGCCGTACTCCGACACGACGAGGTCGGCGCTCGCGTCGGGCAGCCCCGTCTCGGCGGCGTCCGCCTCGACGAGCGGGAACTCGATCCCGGTCTTCGCCATCATGCGCCGGGCCGTCTCGAGCTGCGCGGGCGTGACGTCGACGCCGATCGGCCGCGCTCCCAGCTTGGCGAGCCACGCAGAGAAGTAGGCCGTGCCGCAACCCAGCTCGACGACGTCCTTGCCCTCGACGTCACCGAGCACGTTCAGGTCGGACTCGTCGATCGCCCAGATCCCCCACGAGATCTCGTCGAGCGCCCAGTTCGTCTCGGCGTTTTCGTTCGTGTACTCGGCGTTCGCCTGCGTCCAGAGCTCGACGTTCTTCTGCGCGTCGTCTCTAGGAGACGAGGCCATCGGGGAACCAGATCCCGATCTCGCGCTCGGCGGACTCGGGCGAGTCCGAGCCGTGCACGAGGTTGTTCGGCATCGCGAGCGCGTACCGGCCGCGCAGCGAGCCCGGCGCGGACTCGGCGGGGTTGGTCGCCCCGATGGTCACGCGAGACGTCGCGATTGCGCCTTCGCCTTCGAGGACGAACGCAAGGGTCGGCCCGGAGGTGATGAACTCGACGAGCTCGCCGAAGAACGGCTTCTCCTTGTGCTCGGCGTAGTGCGTCTCGCCCATCTCGCGCGTCGCCTTGACGAGGCGCGCACCGCGCACCTTCAATCCGCGCCGCTCGAAGGTGGCGAGGATCTCGCCGGCGAGGTTGCGCTCGACGGCGTCCGGCTTCGCGAGGATCAATGTGCGCTCGACGGCCATGCGGCCG
Source organism: uncultured Gaiellales bacterium (assembly GCA_964504405.1). Classification (GTDB taxonomy): domain Bacteria; phylum Actinomycetota; class Thermoleophilia; order Gaiellales; family Gaiellaceae; genus PALSA-600. The sequence goes on from CAZDEX010000187.1 coordinate 2,812, forward strand.
AGGAGACTAGCGGTTCGAACGTGCCCGAGGTGGATGACCGGCGAGCAAAAACCAAGCGATGCAAGGACGCAGGGAGCGTCCATGCCTTGCATGGACGCGACCGAGGACGCGGCAGCGCGCCGGTTTGCAGCCGCCGGGCGCCGCCGGAGGGCGCGTCCGAGCCGCTATCTACTGCGTTGCCGGCGTGGCGGGCGCTTCGCCTCGGTGAGCGGCGCGACGTCCGCGTCGTGCTCGATCGGCGTCTCGCAGTACGGGCACACCTGCCACAGCGCCTCGAGCGGACGGTTGCACGTGACGCACGCCTGGCGCAGCTTCGTCGTGCAGACCGGGCAGATGAGGAAGTCCTCCTCGACCTCGGCCCGGCAGACGGGGCAATGCAGGTCGCGGCCGCCGAGCCGCTTCTCCATCGCCTTGATCTCGAGGTCGCGCTCGCGCACGTCCTCGAGGTACTCCGGCGGGCGGAAGAGCATGTAGATCAGCGGGCCGATGAACGGCACGACCCCGATCGCCGTCACGACCCACACGATCAGCGGGTCCTCGATCCGGCGCTTCGCGTCCTTGTTCACCCAGTAGACCGTGGCGATCCAGAAGACCAGGACGAAGAAGATCGCCAGGTTGCGGATGACGTACCACGTCGAGGAGTGGAAGAAGTCGTGCACACCGCTGAAGCTCGCCGCAATCACAGGAGCATCCTTCCTATTCCGTAGCCCGCAGCAAACGCCAGCACGACGAACGCCACCAGGAGGAAGAGGGCGAAGAGGAAGACGCTGATGCGTTCACCGGGTCGGGCCATCGTAAGCATTTCACTCGTCATGGGAGAGATCGGCAAGCAGGTACAGCGAACCGGTCACGAGGACAGGCTGCCCCAGCGTACGTGCCCGCCGGAGCGCTTCGTGCGGATTCGGCTCGACCTCGACCACCTCGAACCAGGTTCGCGCCCGCTCGGCGACTTCCCCCGCGTCCAGTGCGCGCTCGTTCGAGGAGCGGGTCGCGACGAGGCGCCCGCCCGCGCGCGCGAGGCGTCGGAGGATGCCGTCGGCGTCCTTGTCGCCCAGGATCGAGGCGACGACCACGTACCCGCCGGGCTCCGGCAGCCGCTCGAGGAGCCAGTCGACGGCCTCCGGTGTATGAGCGCCGTCGCGCACCTCGCGGTCGCGAAGCTCGAGGCGCCCCGGGAGGCTCGCCTCCGCCAGCTCGACGCTCGTGCCCAGGAACGCCTCCGCCGCCTCCCGCGCGCCGCCGATCACGACCGGCCCCGGCGCGAGCTCCGCGAACTCCTCGTCGGGAAGGACGACCGTCGCGCCCGGCCCGGCGACCGCGAGCTTCTCCGCGGCGATCTCCTCGCGGGTGTCGCCCAGCACCTCGGTGTGCTCGAGGTGGACGTTCGTGAGGAGGACGACGCGTGCGTCGATCACGTTCGTCGCGTCGTGCCGGCCGCCGAGGCCTGCCTCGATCGCGGCGGACGTCACGCCGCGCGCGGCGAAGTCGGCGAACGCCGCGGCGGTGACGGTCTCGAACTGCGTCGCGCCGACCGCCTCCGCGTCGGCGCGCACCCGCGCCACCGCGCGCTCGAAGCCGGCGGGGTCGGTCTGGAGGCGCTCGTGCCAGCCCTCGACGTGCGGCGAGGTGTAGGCGAGGCCGCCGATCGTCGCCGCGATCCGGCGCGCCGCCGTCGACTTGCCCTTCGTCCCGACGACGTGCACGGCCTCGAACGACCGCTC
>CAZDEX010000188.1:0-1786 GCA_964504405.1 uncultured Gaiellales bacterium
TCCGGCGCGGGCCACTTCACGAAGATGGTCCACAACGGGATCGAGTACGGGCTCATGCAGGCCTACGCCGAGGGGTTCGAGGTGATGGAGAAGTCCGAGTTCGACCTCGACCTGCACGAGATCGCCGGGATCTGGCGCTACGGGTCGGTCGTCCGCTCGTGGCTCCTCGAGCTGCTGCACGCCGCGTTCGAGAAGGAAGGCGTGCGCCTCGAGAAGATCCGCGGCTACGTCGAGGACTCGGGCGAAGGGCGCTGGACGATCGCGGAGGCGATCGCCGAGGACGTCCCGGTGCCCGTGATCTCCGCCGCGCTCTTCGCACGCTTCGCATCGCGCCAGGAGGACTCGTTCGCTGCGAAGGTGACCGCCGCCCTGCGCAACCAGTTCGGGGGCCATGCGGTGCAGGCCGTCGAGACGGCGAAGGCCCAGTCGCAGGATCCGCGCGCATGAGCCGTAGGCTTGCCGGAGGCGACCAGGTAGCGCAGGTGCCGGCTTTGCCGGCGCCGGAGCGGATGTTCATTGGGCGACCGAAGGTCGACCAATGACCGCGACCGCCGAGGAGAGCAACCCGCTCGCGGAGGGGCTGCAGCTGAGGCGGCGGCCCGACCCGTGCATCCTGGTCATCTTCGGTGCGTCGGGCGACCTGACGACGAAGAAGCTGATGCCCGCGCTCTACGCGCTCGCCGTGCGCAGGCTGCTCCCCGAGAGCTTCGCGATCGTCGGCGCCGCGCGCAGCGAGGAGAGCGACGACGAGTTTCGCGAGCGGATGCAGCAGGCGGTGAAGGACCACGCGCGCGATCCGTTCGACGACGAGGTGTGGCAGCGCCTCGCCGAAGGCATGCGGTACGTCACGCTCGACTTCGCCGACGAGAAGGGAGAGGACGAGCTCGCTGCGGTGCTGACGAAGCTCGACGAGGAGCGGGGCACGCACGGCAACCGTGTCTACTACTTCGCGGTCCCGCCGAGCGCGATCGGCACGCTGATCCAGGAGATCGCCGAGCGCCGCACGGCCGAGGGGTGGGTGCGGCTCGTGATCGAGAAGCCGTTCGGCCACGACCTGCAGTCCGCGCGCGAGCTGAACGAGCTGCTGCAGAAGGACTTCGGCGAGAACGAGGTCTTCCGGATCGACCACTACCTCGGCAAGGAGACGGTGCAGAACATGCTCGCGCTGCGGTTCGCCAACGGCATCTTCGAGCCGATCTGGAACCGCCAGTTCATCGACCACGTCCAGATCACGGTCGCCGAGTCGCTCGGCGTCGAGGGCCGCGCCGGCTACTACGAGCAGGCGGGCGCGATCCGCGACATCTTCCAGAACCACCTGCTGCAACTCGTCGCGATCACCGCGATGGAGCCGCCGATCGACTTCACCGCGGATTCGGTGCGCAACGAGAAGCTGAAGGTGCTGAAGGCGATGCACACGCCGGGGCCGAAGCACGTGGTGCGCGGGCAGTACGGGCCGGGCTTCGTCGAGGGCGTCGAGGTGCGCGGCTACCGCGAGGAGGAGGGGGTCGAGCCCCAGTCGACCACCGAGACGTTCGTCGCCGCGAAGCTGTTCGTCGACAACTGGCGCTGGGCGGACACGCCGTTCTACGTGCGCATGGGCAAGCGCCTGGCGCGCCGCGAGACCACGATCGCGATCCAGTTCAAGCGCGCGCCCCACCCGCCGTTCGAGGACGGCGCGGGCGAGGAAGGCCTTCGTCCGAACGTGCTCTTGATCCACGTGCAGCCGAACGAGGGCGTCTCGCTCGCGATCGGCGCGAAGGTGCCGGGGCAGGGCATGCGCATCCGC
>CAZDEX010000188.1:1796-4530 GCA_964504405.1 uncultured Gaiellales bacterium
CACGGTGCACATGGACTTCCTCTACGGCGGCGCGTTCCGCGAAGGCTTGCCCGACGCATACGAGCGGCTGATCCTCGACGCGATGCTCGGCGACCAGACGCTCTTCACGCGGTCCGACGAGATCGAGGAGCAGTGGGCGCTCGTCGACGCGATCGTGGCGTTCTGGCAGCGCGACCGGCCGAACTTCCCGAACTACCCGGCCGGGACCTGGGGGCCGAGCGCATCCGACGAGCTCTTGCACCGGGACGGACGGTCGTGGCGCCGCAACTAATCGAGGACGACTGGACGGGCGAGGATGTCTCGATCGCCGAGATCGAGCGCGAGCTCGCGCGCCTGCGCTTCATGACGTCGGAGGGCAGCTCGCAGCCGAACCTGCGCACGTCGGTGATGACGCACATCGCCTGGGCGCCGCCGGAGTGGCAGCACCAGGCCGAGGAGACGCTCGCGGGGATGGCGGAACGGCATCCCTCGCGCACGCTGCTGCTCGTGCCGCGGCCCGACGAGCCCGACGGCCTCGACGCGCAGCTCTCGATTCGCTGCTTCCCGATCGGCGACCGCGCGATCTGCGGCGAGGTGATCGAGCTGATCCTGCGCGGCGACCGCGCCGCAGCGCCGGCGTCGATCGTGCTGCCGCTCCTCATCTCCGACCTGCCGGTCTTCATGCGCTGGCGCGGCGAGCCTCCCTGGGGGGCGCCCGAGTTCCAGCAGCTCGTCGGGATCGTCGACAGGCTCGTCGTCGACTCGACCGAATGGGGGGATCTGCCGGGCGCCTACGTGCAGCTCGCGGAGCTGTTCGACCGGGTGATCGTCTCCGACATCGCGTGGGAGCGGACCGAGCGCTGGCGCCAGCTCCTCGCATCGCTGTGGCCGGGCATCCGCGACGTCCGTGCGATCCGCGTCCACGGCACGCGCGCCCAGGGCTACCTCCTCGCCGGCTGGCTGCGCTCGCGGCTCGGGCACGGCGTGGAGATCGAGGTCGAGGAGCACGAACGGCTCGAAGGGGTCGACCTCGACGGAGAGCCGGCCGCGTTCCCGCCGGGCAAGCCCCCCGTCGCGAGCGACGTGCTGAGTGCGCAGCTCGACCGCTTCGTGCACGATCCGATCTACGAAGCGGCGGTTCGCTCGGCTACTTGACGACGACGAAGCTGTCGCCGGTCACCCGGAGGCGGACCGGCTGCGACCAGCTCATCGCCTGAGCGCCCTCGGGGAGGGCCGGGTTGATCCCGCGCACGCGGTACCACCACGTGCCGACCTGCGTCTTCCCGAGCGGGAGGACGACCGAGGTCGCCGGCGTCTTCGTCGACCACGTGACCGACCAGGGGTACTGCTTGTGCGAAAGCTGAACCTCGTACGTCGTGGCGCCGACGGCCGGCTGCCAGGCGACGAGCGGCGAGTCGTGCACGGTCGGCGTCTTCGACGCGGATGCGACGATGCGGCCGTTCGGTGCGAGGCCGGAGACCCACGCCGTGTTCGCGCTCGTCGTGACGACCGGCTGCGACACCTTGCCGAAGCTCATCCCCTGGCCCTGCTCGCACTGGTCCTGCGGGACGGCCGTGTCGTGGTACTCGATCGGCTGGTCGCTCGACTTCGGGTCGAACGCGCCGAACGAGGACACGGTGACCGGCACGACCGTCCAGTAGTAGCGCCCGTTCGGCCAGCCGGAGTCCCAGAGGTCGACGTTCGCGTCGCCGACCGTGTTGTCGTTCACGGGCGGGTTCTTGCCCGGGGTCTCGCTCGGCGTCACCGCCTTCCCGGCCGCGTCGAACGAACGGCCCTCGCTGCCCGATGCCATCAGGTACGGCGGTCCGACCCACTCCGAGAGCACCTTCGTCGACTGCGGCAGGCTGATCGGGCCGCCGACGACGCGCGGGGCGAACGCCGGCGAGCCGACGATCGATCCCGTGAAGACCTTGTTGACGCAGTGGTCGTCCGTGAAGACGTAGACGCGGTAGAGGCTCGACCCGAACGACCCGATGTCGCTCGTGACGGGCGCCGTCGGCGTCCACGCGAAGCCGGGCGTCAGGTCGTGCGGCTGCGCGGGCTGGCCCTTCTTGTCCCACGAGTCCGAGACGGTGTCGGTCGAGTCGAGCAGGCCGAGGGAGAGAGGCGGGTTGACCGCGGTGAAGACCGGGCTCCACGGCCCGTACGACGCGCGCGGCAGGTTGTTCTTCAGCAGGTCCTTGTCGTCGATGTAGCGGATCGCGCGCACGCGCCAGCGGATCGCCGACCAGCTGACCGAAGCCTGATGGAACGAGAAGAACTCACGCTCGTCCGCGACGTTCGTCGTCGTCTGGAAGGACACCGGGGGGTTGATGTCGGGGTACAGCACCTCGTACCGCGTCGCGCCCTCGATCGGCTTCCACCGCACCATGCCTTCCGGCGAGCTGAGCTGCTGCGGGTAATCGGTGTCGGCCCAGCGCATGTTGAACCCGAACGGCTCGCTCCACGGCGTGACGACCTTGCCGTCCGACGAGACCCAGCGCACGTGGGCCCACAGGGCATACGGGAGACCCGTCATCCAGGGCAGCTGATGCGCAATCGACAGCGCGGGGATCTTCACGTCCTTGTAGTTGAAGAGCACGGCCGCCTCGTTGAACGAGCGGCTCGTCGCCAGCTCGAACTCGTAGGAGCCGCCGTCGGCCGAGACCGGGTTCCATGCGAAGGACGGCGTGCGCGGGTAGTAGTGCTGCGCCGGCTCGTCGGGGCGAAGCAGGAATGCGTGCAGGCCCGAAGG
>CAZDEX010000189.1:0-4512 GCA_964504405.1 uncultured Gaiellales bacterium
GATGCCGGAGCGCCGCCGTTCTCTGCCCGCCCGGTGGACGCTGCTCGTCGGCGTGGCATTCGTTGCAGGCGTCGCGATTCGGTACTGGATCTACCGGTCGGTGCTGGGGATCCCGAACTCGGACGAGGCGGTCGTCGGCCTGATGGTCCGGCACGCGCTCCACGGCGAGCTCACGGTCTTCTTCTGGGGCTCTCCGTACGGCGGCACACAGCAGGTGCTCTTGTCGGCTCCCGTCTTCGCGGTCGCCGGAAGCAACTACCTCGCGCTCCGCGTCGTCCCGATCCTGCTCTCGGTCCTCGCGTGCGTCGTCGTCTGGCGCGCAGGACGTCGCATCGTCGGGGATGTCGCTGCGATCGTGGCCGGCCTTGCGCTGTGGGTCTGGCCGCCCTTCAACCTCTTCCAGTTGACGCAGCACCAGAGCTTCTATGCCGCCGACGTCGTGTACTGCGCGCTGTTGCTGCTCCTCGCGTTGCGCCTTGTCGAGCGGCCCGACCGCGGCCGCGCGGGCGTGTTCGGCCTCGTGGTCGGGCTCGGGTTCTGGGAGACCGCCCAGATCGTTCCGGTTGCGGTGCCGCTGATTGCCTGGATCCTGTGGCGGTCGCATGAGGCGCGGCGACATGTGATCCCCGCCGCGCTGTGTGCGCTGGCGGGCGCGTCTCCGTGGCTCGTCTGGAATGCGCTCCACCACTTCGCCTCGCTTCGCGTCCACAGCTCGCTCGAGTCCTACCGCCAGAGTCTGCGCCTGTTCGCCTCACCGATCCTGCCGATGACGCTCGGCCTCCGCGCACCGTTCGGGCAGCAGCCGATCGTGTCCCCCAGCGCGCTCACGTATCTCGTGTACGCGGCGCTGCTCGCGTTGTTCGGGTACGGCGCCTGGCGCGCGCGACGGAGCGACGCATTCGTGCTCTACGTCGTCGCGGCGGTCTTTCCCTTCGTCTACGCACTCGACCGCCGAACGTCGTTCATCTCGAGCTGGCCTCAGTACACGGTGGTGCTGACGCCCGTGCTTGCGCTTCTGGTCGCGCAGCTCGCGAGAGGTTACGCGCGCGCCGTCGTCCTTCTGGCCGTCCTGACGGTCGTCTCGGTGGTCGGACTACAGCGAATGGAAGCCTGGCTTCGGCCGGGGCCGTCCGTGCCCGCCGTGCCACGTGACTTCACACCGCTCGTCGCCGAGCTCGACCGGCTCGAGCTCGACCGTGTCTACGGCGACTACTGGATCGCGTATCGGCTCGACTTCGCGACGCAAGAGCGCATCGTCGCCGTCGAGAACTCGTTCCGCCACGTCTCGTTCGAGAACGGACGGGCGACACTGCCGCACTTCGCCGACGTGCGGTTCGTCGACTACGAGCGCTTGGTGCGGGCGTCGCCGGCCGGTTTCGTCTTCTTCCGCCGGACCGCAAGCTCCGTCCCCATCGTGCCGGCACTCGTCCGCCACGGTTATCGCCCGCATCCCGTCGGTGCGTTCGTCGTCTACGCCCTCAAGCGGTGACGGGCAGCGCGAGATGCTCGATCGTCCGCTGCAGGCCTTCGCGGAGATCGACGCTCGGCTCCCAGCCGAGCGCCGCCCGCGCGAGCGAGTGATCCGCGTATGACGCGCGAATGTCACCGGGGCGCGGCGGTGCGTGCTCGCGCACGACGGGCCTGTCGAGCAGCTCCCCGATCAGATCGGCGACCGCGTTCACGCTCGCCGGCGCGCCGGCGGACGCATTGAAGATCCGGCCGCTGATGTCGGGCGCATCGGCCGCACGCACGGTCGCGTCGACGACGTTCGCCACGTACGTGAAGTCACGCGTCTGCTCGCCGTCCCCTTCGATCGTGATCGGCCGGCCCTCGCCAATCGCCTTGATGAACAGCGGCACGACGGCTGCGTACTGCGAATACGGCGACTGACGTGGGCCGAAGACGTTGAAGTACCGCAGGACGACGGTCTCGAGGTCGCGGTACACGCGCGCGAAGCTGACGCAGTAACGCTCCGCAGCGAGCTTGGCGACGCCGTAGGGCGAGAGGGGGTCCGGTGCGGTCGCCTCGGTCACCGGCAGGTCGCGCTGCGTGCCGTACACCGATGAGCTCGAGGAGAAGACGACCCGCCTGACGCCCTCGTCCCGCGCGGCGAGAAGGACGTTGAGCGTTCCCTCGATGTTGACCGCGCTCGAGGTCAGCGGATCCTGCACCGACCGCGGAACGGAGCCGAGCGCGCCGAGGTGGTACACGACCTCGACGCCGCGGACGGCGTTGTGCACGCGTTCGTAGGACCGGAGCTCGCCTTCGACCACCTCGACGTCGATGCCGGCCAGGTTGCGCCGGTCGCCGGTCGAGAAGTTGTCGAGCACGCGTACCGTCGCGCCCCGTTCGAGCAGCGCGCGGACGAGGTTCGAGCCGATGAAGCCGGCCCCGCCCGTGACGAGGACTCGCGTCACCGCTCCGCCGTCACGTGGAAATTGGCGGTCAGCGTTCCCGGGCCCGATTCGCGCAGCCGCGCGGAACGGCGGTCGACGCCGCCGCCGGCCGAGTTGAGGAGCCGTATGACTGCGCGCGCCACCACCGCGAGGTGGAGGCGCGCCGAGAGGAGCTCGACGTAGGTGGAAAACAGCATCGCCAGAGTGGACGCCGTGCCGGCGCCGGGAACGACGGTAACCGAACGCCAGTGGCCGGCCGAACCGAACAGGCGCTCCAGGCCGGTCCTCGTCCACCGCCAGTGGTCGCCGGGGGAGGGGTGATACACCTGCGTGCCGTGCGTCGACGCGAGCACGCGGCCCCCCGGTCGGCAGACCCGGCGCAGCTCGCGGACGACCGCCGCCGGGTCGTCGACGTGCTCCAGCACCTGGATGCAGATGACGACGTCGAAGCTCGCGTCCGGGAACGGCAGGTCCTCGGCGTGCCCTGTGACGTCGGCGACGTCGTTGCCCGGCAGGTCGAACCCGACGTACCGCCCGGCGGCCTCGAAGTGCGCGGCGTATCGCCGGTCGCCGCAGCCGACGTCGAGAACCTCGGAGCCCGCGCTGCGCGCGCCCTCGGACGCGAGCCACGCTTCCAGCGGGGCGCGCACCCAGTAGCGCGCGGAGGTGGGACCGACGGATGCGGCTGAGGAGTGAGGCATCGGCGGACTATCCTTGCCCCGGGTGGAGACGTTCAGCCGGGTCGCAGGAGATCGTACTCGCGCGTTCGTCCTCCTCGGGATCGTCGCCGCCGCTCCGCGCGCGCTCTTGCTGCTCCACGCCGGCGCGTCGGTCTGGAGCTACTCGGAGAAGAGCGACGACTTCGCGCGCACGTTCGTCCGGTCCGGGACGTTCGGCTTCATCCCGGGCGTTCCGTCGGCGTACACGCAGCCGCTCTACGGCTTCTTCCTGATCCCGATCTACTGGATCTTCGGTCGCCACTGGTGGTGGGTCGGCGTCTTTCAGATCGCGCTCGCCGTCGCGACCGCGCTCCTCGTCTACGAGATCGGGCGCCGCGTCGTCGGCCCGCGCCTCGCCCTGGCCGCGGGAGCGATCGCCACGCTGCAGCCCTATCTGCTCTGGCACGACGTGCACGTGAACCGCGAGATCGTCGACCAGGTCGTCGGAGCCGCGCTCTTCCTCCTCGTGCTCGTCGCGATCGAGCGTCGGTCGACGTGGCTCGCCGGGGCAGCCGGTGTCGTCAGCGGCCTCGCGATCCTCGGCAACGCGCGTCTCCTCGCCCTTCCGCTCGTGCTCGCCGTGTTCCTGCTCGCCTCGATGCGCGGTCGCGTCGGCGCGCTTGCCGCGATCGCGCTGCTCGCGGGCGCGCTGGTCCCGGTCGCGCCGTGGGCGGTGCGCAACAAGGTTCAGCTCGGCTGCTACGCGATCACGACCGACTCGAAGGCGCTGTGGAAGGCGAACAACATGCAGACCTACAGGATCCTCGCTTCCGGCGACTGGATCGACGCAGCAGTCGCGCCGCCGGGCGCACCGCAGACGCCCGCCGACGCGTATGCGCGCTGGTTGAAGGGCGCACCGCCGACGCACGTCGACGAGTGCGCGTTCGAGGCGTACTGGCAGCACCGCGTGATCGAGTTCTGGAAGCATCATCCCGGCGAGAAGGCGAAGCTGACCGTGCAGGCGGTGCGCTTGCTCTGGGACCCGCGCTCCAACCGCTTCCTCGGGAACGAGGGAGCCGGGGGTCTGCTCGATCGCCTGCGGAGCGACGGGGAGGGCGCCTACATGGCGTTCGTCTTTGCGCTCGCGCTGGTCGGCCTCTTCGCCGTTCCGCGAAGGATCGCCGCGCTCGCAGTCGTCTTCGTGCTCTACGAGACGGCTGCTGCAGCGGTGTTCGCCGGCCAGACCCGGTATCGCGTCGCCTGGGACTTCGTCGTCGCGCTCCTCGCGGCCGCCGGGATCGGATGGCTCGCGTCGCGGCGGTTCAGGCGATGGCCGGTCGAAGGCTGAGCATGTGCGCGCGGACCGCGAGACCGATCGACAGCCACAGCACGGCGTCGAGCGGGATGCCGGCGACGATCCCCTCGGCCAGGAAGATCGCTCCGACTCCGACGAGCGA